>CAMGMW010000007.1 GCA_946059285.1 uncultured Clostridia bacterium | reverse complement strand
TGTGCGTCATGGAAATGTCCCACCGCTCCAAGGTCTATCAGCAGATCATCGACGAGGCCGAGCAGGATCTGCGCGACCTGATGAGCATTCCTGACAACTATAAAGTCCTTTTCATTCAGGGCGGCGCAACATTACAGTTCTCTATGATTCCGATGAATCTGATGAAGAACGGCAAAGCTGTATATGTTGAAACAGGCGCATGGTCCAAAAAGGCCATTGCCGAAGCGAAGAAGGTCGGCGAAGTCATTGTTGCTGCTTCTTCCAAGGACAAGAATTATACCTATATCCCCGATTGCTCCGACCTCGACATTCCCGAGGACACGGACTATGTCTATATCTGCGAAAACGAAACCATTCATGGCGTTACATGGAAGAAGCTGCCCAATACAAAGGGTCATGTTCTTGTCTCTGACCAGTCCTCCATGTTCCTCTCCAAGCCCTGCAACGTCAACGACTACGGTCTGATCTATGCGGGCGTGCAGAAAAACGTCGGTCCGGCCGGCATGGTCGTTGTTATCATCCGCGAGGATTTGATCCGCGACGATCTGACCGATCTGCCCATCTACCTGCAATATAAGACCCATGCAGACGCCGGCTCCATGTACAACACACCGAACTGCTGGGCAATTTATGTCTGCGGCAAGGTCTTCAAATACCTCAAGAAGCTCGGCGGTCTGGAAGTGATGGAGCGCATCAACCAGGAAAAGGCAAAGGTTATGTACGATTTCCTTGACTCCTCCAAGCTCTTTACCGGCACCGTTGAAAAGGATTACCGCAGTCTGATGAACATCCCGTTCGTCACCGGCAACAAAGATCTGGATGCGGAAGTCATTGCCTACACCAAGGCGGCCGGCTTTGATAACCTGAAGGGTCATAAATCTGTCGGCGGTCTGCGTGCATCTGTCTACAATGCCATGCCGAAGGCGGGCGTTGAGGCGCTGGTCGATTGCCTGAAAAAGTTTGAAGCGGAACACAAATAATCAATCATAATCATAAGGAGAGTATCATCATGCGTATTCTTGTTACTGACGGAATGGACAAGTCCGCCATCGCTGCCCTGAGCGCAAAGGGTCACGAGATCGTTGAACAGTTCTATGAGCCGGATCAGTTAGGCGCTGCCCTGCGCGACTTTGACGTCGCGGTCGTACGCTCCAAAACAAAGGTTCGCGCCAATCACATCGACGAAGCAAAGGGCGGCAAGCTCAAGCTCATCATCCGCGGCGGCGTCGGCGTGGATAACATCGATGTCAAATACGCAGAGGCCAACGGCATCAAGGTCATGAATACCCCGCGCGCCTCCTCTCAATCTGTTGCGGAGCTGGCCATGGCGCATATGTTCTCCTGCGCCCGCTATATCTCTGTCGCCGGTCACACCATGCGTGAGGATAAATGGGAAAAGAAAGCATACGGCAAGGGCATCGAGCTGTCCGGCAAGACGCTGGGCATCGTGGGCTATGGCCGCATCGGGCAGGCTCTCGGCAAGATGGCAAAGGCCATCGGCATGGACGTCATTGCCTTTGATATTTTCCACATTCCCGGCATTGAAGAGCAGTTGGGTATTCCCTATGTAGAGATGGACGAGCTGCTCGCCCGTGCCGATTTCATCAGCGTTCACGCTCCCGCAGTGGACGGCGGCAAGCTGATTTCTGCCGAGAACATCGAAAAAATGAAGGACGGCGTTGTGATCATCAACACCTCCCGTGGCACAAATGTGGATGAGGACGCTCTGCTGGCGGCTCTGGAGTCCGGCAAGGTTCGTGCCGCCGGTCTTGATGTCTATGCCGAGGAGCCTGCAAAGAACCATGCGCTGTACTCACATCCGATGGTTTCCTGCACACCGCACATCGGCGCAGCAACCGTCGAGGCGCAAAAGCGCATCGGCAGCGAAATTGTTTCTATCATTGAGAGTTTCGGCGAATAATTTATATGTTATATGGCGGGAGCATGTCTCCCGCCATCTTATACAACAACATTAATACATAAAGGGAGAATGAATCATCATGAATGCATATGTGCAGAGCGTCATTGAAAACGTGAAGAAAAAGCACGGTAACCAGCCGGAATTTGTGCAGACAGTCGAAGAAGTCCTCTCCTCCATTTCTCCGGTCATCGACGCACATCCGGAATATGAAAAGGCCGACCTTTTAAATCGCATTGTTGAGCCGGAGCGGATGTTCACTTTCCGTGTCGTCTGGATGGACGATAAGGGTGACTATCACACCAACATCGGCTATCGCTGCCAGTTCAACGGCGCAATCGGTCCGTACAAGGGCGGTCTTCGCTTCCAGCCCAACGTCTATGAAGGCATTATCAAGTTCCTCGGCTTCGAGCAGATTTTTAAAAACTCTCTGACCGGACTTCCCATCGGCGGCGGTAAAGGCGGTTCCGACTTTGACCCGGCCGGCAAGTCCGACGCGGAGATCATGCGCTTCTGCCAGAGCTTTATGACCGCTCTGTATCGCTATATTGGACCGGATATCGACGTTCCTGCGGGTGATATGGGTGTCGGCGGCCGAGAGATCGGCTATCTGTTCGGACAGTACCGCCGTCTGAAGGGCGTTTGGGAAAATGGCGTTCTCACCGGTAAGGGCTTCAGCTACGGCGGCTCCCTGACCCGTCCGGAGGCAACCGGCTACGGCGCGATGTACTATCTGCAGGAAGTCCTGAAGCATGAGGGCGAGGACATCAAGGGCAAGACCATTGCAATCTCCGGCTTCGGCAACGTGGCATGGGGCATCTGCAAGAAAGCAATGCATCTGGGCGCAAAGGTCATTACACTTTCCGGTCCCGACGGCTATATTCTCGACGAGGAAGGCGTTTCCTCCAGCGAGGAGAAAGTCAATTATCTGCTTGAGATGCGCAACTCCGGTCGTAACCGTGTGCAGGACTACGCGGACAAGTTCGGCGTACCGTTCTTCCCCGGCGAAAAGCCCTGGGGCGTCAAGGCAGATGTCATCATGCCGTCTGCCATGCAGAATGATGTCAAGATGGACTCCGCCGAAAAGATCGTTGCCAACGGCATCAAGTATTATATTGAAGTAGCCAATATGCCCACCACAAACGACGCCCTGTTCTATCTGATGAGTCAGAAGAATATGATCGTTGCTCCGTCAAAGGCCGTCAACGCAGGCGGTGTCGGCGTCTCCGCGCTGGAGATGGCGCAGAACTCCGAGCGTCTGGTCTGGACAGCGGAGGAAGTCGATTCCCAGCTCAAGCGGATGATGCAGAACATCCACAAGGTTTCCGCGGAGGCGGCTGAGGAATATGGTCTGGGCTACAACCTTGTTGCAGGCGCGAATATCGCCGGCTTCAAGAAAGTCGCCGATGCCATGATGGCACAGGGCATCTTCTGATTCTTCCGCGAGGTCGGAGCACTCCTCCCACAGGGGCGATCCTGCCGATGGTTCGCTTCTTATCGCGAAAAAACGAACAGGGCAGGGGGGAATACACGGCGGCAGTTGCAGAATAGCAAATTCTGCAACTGCCGTCCTTTCATACTGACTCCTGATACTTTTGATCAGGAATCCCGTGTGCTGCGCACACCCGCGTCGTGCAAATGCACGCTGCGCCGTCCCGTGCAGAATCGGGGGTTTCTTTTTCGCTCTGTTTGAAAAACCATACCGAAATCCAAAGAATAATTCTATTGCGTAAAGCGCGTCGGATGCTCTGTGAGACTTTTATAAAGACTCAAAGGCATGAAAAACAACAGCAGCATCACGTTTCGCGATGCTGCCTCAACAAGACATTTTTCGGTGTTTTGTTGGAAAAACGGTACCAGCCTGATAAAAGAAAGCCAAAAAGCGTGCTTGATCCTTCCCCCGCGCATCATGCGGTGGCGCAAAGGAAATCGCTGCCCCGACAAGACCCGGCTCTATTCCAGGAAAGGTGCTTTTGCCGGAGGTCAGAGCATTGACAAACGCCGAATAAGCGGATATACTATAAACTATAAATAGAATTAGACAGCAAAAGGAGGCGCGCAAATGGCTCTGAAAGATGATTGGAAAAAAACCGGAAGTAATCTTGGTCATGCATTTCAGGGACTGGGCAAGTCGATCCTTCGTTCCGCCAAGGTCGGGATCGACAAGGCAGATGCCTGGGCAAGTTCCGATGACAGCCAGGAAGCAAAGGATGATCAGGAAGTAAAAACAGCGGAGGTCGTTGAGAACGACCAGCCGAAGCAGGAATGATATGTAATACTATTTTCTGATAAAAAACTTTCATTTTTATCAGAAAGGCGCCGCAGTTTGCGTCGCCCTTTTGCGGCAGACCGCCGCAAAAGCCGTTTCATAAGTTCTTGATAAAAAGCTGCTTTTTATCAAGAACTGGTATAAAAACTGCTGCAACAAATATTGTTGCAGCAGTTTTTACAGAAAATCTGAAAATGTGCGCAAGAATACCTCATCCGCATAGCGGCGCACCTCGGCGCAGTATCCTTCATAAGCGGCAAGCAGTTTTTCTGCTTCCGGGGAAAGGGTGGCACCTCCTCCATGCCTGCCGCCGGTAGTGGATACAAGCAGCTTGAAGTCCAGCGTCTCTTCTGCCGTTTTGATGACCGTCCATGCCTTGGAATACGCCATGCCCATGGACATGGATGCCGCACGCAGCGACTTCAGCTCCCGCACGCGCCGCAGCAACTCCGCGATACCCGGACCGAAGCACTTTTCCTCTCCGAACAGGCGAATGGTCAAAACAGGTCGCAATTCTTGTTCCATAAAATTAGTATACCATCTTTTTCACGTCTCGTCAACTTTACTCCGTATTTTGATTGACGAAAAGTCGAACATATGTTATTCTATAAAAAGAATAACGTAAAGTTTGGGGCAAACATGGAATACTTTTCAAAGCAGCTCAAAATTCATCGCGGCATTACCGCCATCATCGGCGGCGGCGGCAAAACGACTCTGCTTTACCGACTGGCGCAAGAGCTTTCTCAGACGGGCAGTGTTATTGTCGCTACCTCCACCCATATCTGGAAGCCGGAGCATCTGCAGGTGGAAACGGCAATTACACAATGCCGCGGCATCGTCTGTGTCGGCACTCCCTGTGAAAATGGCAAGCTATCGGCGCCGCGGCAGAGCTTTTCCGAACTGGCAGAGCTGGCGGACTATGTGCTGGTGGAAGCGGATGGCTCCGCGGGGAAACCGCTCAAAGCCCACGCGACCCACGAACCGGTCATTCCCGTGGGAACGAATCAGGTAATTCTGGTCATCGGCTGCTCCGGCATCGGAGAACCGATTTCCGTCGCCGCGCATCGACCTGCGCGGTACGCCGCTCTTTGCGACTGCGATGAGACCGCGCTTGTCACACCGCGTATGGCTGCCAGGGTGGCGGAAGCTGAAAGGCTGCACCACCGGGTGCTTCTAAATCAGGCGGACACGCCTGAACGGCTTGCCGCCGCACGGGAACTTGGCGCCGCACTTTCCTGCCCCGGCATCATCGGCGCAGTACAAAAAGGAGAGATCATATGCTCATTTTGATCCGCGGCGCGGGAGATCTTGCCTCCGGCATCGCTCTGCGGCTGTTTCACGCAGGAATGCAGATCGTCATGACCGATCTGCCGCGTCCGACGGCGATCCGACGCACCGTTTGCTTTTCTCAGGCCATTTTGTTCGGTCGGATGACCGTAGAAGATGTGACGGCAGAGCTTGCCGCAATACCGGAGGCGGTTCCGGCAATCCTGAAACGGCAGCATATTGCCGTCCTCGCTGACCCAGCAGCGGAGTGCATTTCCGTTTTACATCCGGACGCTGTCGTAGACGCGATCCTCGCCAAACGGAATCTGGGCACAAAAATAACCGACGCGCCCTGTGTGATCGGTGTCGGTCCCGGCTTTACCGCGGGAATCGACTGCCATGCCGCCATCGAAACGATGCGCGGGCACACATTGGGACGTGTGATCACCTGCGGCTCCCCGCTGCCCAACACCAACGTTCCGGGTCTGATTGGCGGCTTTGCGGGAGAACGCGTTCTGCGTGCGCCCGCGGACGGCATTTTTTCTCAGCGCTTGGAGATCGGGACCTTGGTTAAAGCCGGAGATATTGCCGGAGAGGTCGGGGGTGTCCCCATATGCTGTCAGCTTGACGGCGTACTGCGTGGCATTCTGGCGGACGGTACACCGGTTCACAAAGGTATGAAAGCAGGCGACGTGGATCCCAGAGGCGAAGCGTCATACTGTCAGACCGTTTCGGACAAGGCGCTGGCAATCGGCGGCGGCGTTTTACAGGCAATTTTACAAATTTCTGGCGTGTTAAGAGGATACTGAAATGGAAGATATTAAACTGACAAAACTCTCCAACTGCGCAGGCTGCGGTGCGAAAGTCGGCGCCGGTATGTTGGCAAAACTGCTGGACGGTATTCAGGTGCATCACGATCCCCGCTTGTTGGTGGGCTTCGATAAATCCGACGATGCCTCCGTCTATCAGATTTCCGACGAACTGGCGCTGGTGCAGACGGTGGATTTTTTCCCGCCGATCGACGACGATCCCTACACCTTCGGACAAATCGCGGCAACCAATGCGCTGTCTGATGTCTACGCCATGGGCGGTGAGCCGAAGCTGGCGCTGAACATCATGGCGGTGCCCGACTCCCTTCCGAAGGAAGCGGTGCATGCGCTTCTGCGCGGCGGATACGACAAGGTATATGAAGCCGGCGCGATCATTACCGGTGGACACAGCATCCTGGATGATGTGCCGAAATATGGTCTGGCGGTGACCGGCTTCGTCCATCCGAAAAAACTGCTGACCAACAGCGGCGCTCGGGTGGGCGACGTGCTGTTTCTGACCAAGCCGCTGGGGATCGGCATTCTGACGACTGCAGCCAAGGCAGATCTGCTTGCACCGGAGGATACAGCGCGCATCACGAAACTCATGACCACCCTGAACAAAGGTGCGCGTGATGTGATGGTTCGCTACCGTGTCCATGCCTGCACCGATGTGACCGGCTTTGGTCTGCTGGGGCACGGACTGGAAATGGCACAGGGCAGCAACGTCGCGCTGGAGCTGGATACGAACGCCTTTGACTTTTTGCCCCGCGCTCTGGATTTTGCGGAAATGGGCATTCTCCCGGCGGGGATGTATCGCAACCGCAGCTTTGCGGAGGAGTCGGTGGATACGGGCGATGTGCCGCTGGCAGTGCAGGATATGCTGTTTGATCCTCAGACCTCCGGCGGTCTGCTGATCGCCGTACACCCCGAGGACGCAGACGCGATGCAGGCCGAGCTGCAAAATGCAGTACCGTCGGCGCAGCGAATCGGCAGAGTGCTTCCGTATTCTGGCGGGAAGTATCTTTTCTTGAAATGACGATCCGGTGGGCACCTAGTTTGCCGCAAAAACCGGAAAAGGTAAGCATCGATTCACCCAAAACGAAAGAGGGGCTGTTTATGGCGACACGGGGCAGGCGCGTCCATGCAATCGAAAAATCAATTCTGCTGCTGGACTGCTTCTGGCAGGCGAGAAGTCCCCTGTCTCTCAGCGAACTGGAACGCATGACCGGTTGGGCAAAAAGCACGATACATGGACTGCTTAATTCCATGCTGGACTCGGCGGTAGTAGAGCAAAACGCTTCTGACTGAAAATACCGGCTGGGTTACCATCGCTTTGAGCTGGGAAATGCGGTCAGTCAGGGGTGGAACGTACCGGAGGTCTGCAAACCCCATTTGCAGCAGATTGTGGATCAGATCGGAGAGTCGGCATACCTTGCCCGCCTATCCGGGGAGGAGCTGATTTTGGTGGAATGTGAGGAGCCGCATGTCGGCTTCTGCGTTGCCTCTGAAGCGGGAACACGACTGCCGCTGCACTGTTCCTCACAGGGGAAAGCCATTCTTGCCCATCGCCCGGTGAACGAGGTGAAGTCCCTTTTGCGCCGAAAGCCGCTTTCTTCCTATACGTCGAACACGCTGACCGATCCCGAAGCACTCATGCGCTGTCTGCCGGAGATTCGACGTTCGGGGATCGCTGAGGAACATGAGGAGTACAAGCTGGGACTGCAATCCGTTGCCGCTCCGATTTTTGACCGCAACGGCACATGCAGCTACGCCATCGGAATCATCTGTACATGCGGCATCAGTGAAAACGAGCTCAGCGCCATGCGCAGCGCCGTTGCCTCTGCCGCGCAAGCCGTCTCCTTGGAACTTGGCTGGCAGCATTGACAAGCAGTTATTTTTTTGATATGCTTCATAGGAATGGAGCGTGGTGCGCATGAGCAAGGCAGACCTGATTTACATTGAAACCTGCAGAAAAATCTTATCCGAAGGTGTTTGGGATACCGATTTGGAAGTACGTCCCCACTGGCAGGACGGCACTCCCGCCCACACCGTCAAATGCTTCGGTATCGTCAACCGTTACGATCTGCGGAATGAATTCCCGATCATGACGCTGCGGCGGACATACTACAAATCGTGCATTGACGAGCTTTTGTGGATTTGGCAGAAAAAATCGAATAACGTTCGGGAGCTGGGCAGTCATATTTGGGACAGTTGGGCGGATGAGAACGGCTCGATCGGCAAGGCTTATGGTTATCAGCTCGGTGTAAAGCATCGCTACCCCGAAGGGGAATTCGATCAGGTGGACCGCGTGCTGTACGATTTAACGCACAATCCCGCCAGCCGCCGCATCATGACCAATCTGTATAATTTTGCCGACCTGAATGAGATGGCGCTGTATCCGTGCGCTTATTCCATGACCTTTAACATCAGCGGAAACACTCTGAACGCAATCCTGAACCAGCGTTCGCAGGATATGCTGACGGCGAACAACTGGAATGTGGTACAGTACGCCGTGCTGGTGCACATGCTGGCGCAGGTCTGCGGACTGGAGGCGGGTGAGTTGGTGCATGTCATCGCTGACTGCCATATCTATGACCGGCATGTGCCGCTGGTGGAACGGATGCTGGAGAAAGAGCCGCTCCCTGCGCCAAAATTTTATGTAAACCCGTCTGTGCATGATTTTTACGACTTCACTGTGTCGGATTTCACCCTGGAAAACTACCGTTGGCACGAGTTCAATGAAAAGATTCCCGTCGCGGTCTGACAATGCCCATGGATGCAATAGTGAATGTAACCCCGGATTGGGGGATCGGACGGGAAAACGCGCTTTTGGTGTCAATCTCCGCTGATTTGCGGCGTTTTCGTGCCCTGACTGCGGGAAAGACGTTGATCTTGGGGCGGAAAACACTGGAGACCTTTCCGCAAAAAAAGCCTTTAAAAGGAAGAAAACATCTTATTTTGTCGAAATCTCCGAACTTTACTGTGGAAAACGCGCAGGTTTTTCATGATTTGCCGGCACTGTTGTCACACCTGCGCACTCTGCCCCGGGAGGAACTCTGTGTAGTCGGCGGCGAGAGCGTTTATCGGGCGCTGCTGCCCTATTGTGACCGTACGCTGGTGACAAAAACGTTTTTGCATGCGGAAGCTGACCGTTTTTTCCCCGATTTGGACGCGCTGCCTGAATGGTGCGTCACAGCATCCTCAGCGCCGCAGGAGGAAAATGGAATGGTCTTTCAGTTTATAGATTATGTGAACCAAAACCCACAGCTGTTATAATACGATATTGCACTTTTCTCTGGGCAGGGATGTCTAACATCCCTGCCCTTTTTGGTGAAAGAAAACTGGCAGCGTGTCAAAAGACTTTTTGACACGCTGCCAGTGATTAAAACGTCGTTTTGATCAGTTTTCGATTCCGTCCTCGTAAAAGACCTTCATGCCCTTGTAGGTCATATAGGTATCCAGCTTGGAGACGAGCTCCATCGGCGCATGCATGGACAGCACCGGTACGCCCGCGTCCACCGTCTCGATATTACGGTTCGCCATGTAGCAGGCGACCGTACCGCCACCGCCCTGATCGACTTTGCCCAGTTCGCCCGTCTGCCAGATCACGTCATGCTCGGAGAACAGACGGCGCACATACGCCATGACTTCCGCGGCCGCGTCGGAGCTGCCGGACTTGCCGCGTGCGCCGGTGTATTTAAAAATACCGGTGCCGTAATTGAGCTTTGTGTTATTCCTTCGGTCGCAGGTCTCGGCATAGATGGGATCAAAGGCATTGCTGACATCCGCTGAGAGGCAAAAAGAGCTTTCAAAGCAGCGCCGCAGACTTACGCCTTCCGCGTCGCACAGGTCGCTCATGAATGTTTCGAAATAGTCGCTCTGCATGCCGGAAATGCCCTCCGATCCGATTTCTTCCTTGTCCGCAAGAACGCACACCGCTGTCTTTTTCGGTGTCCCCAGAGTCAAAAGCGGGCGGAAGGCCGCATAAGCGCAGACGCGGTCGTCATGACCGTACGCGGCGATCATGCTCCGGTCCAGTCCCGCCTCTCTTGCAGGGCCGGCAGGGACCATCGTCAGCTCGGCGGACAGGAAATCGTCCTCCGTAATGCCGTATTTCTCATGCAGAAGCAGCAGAACAGCAAACTTTACCCGATCTGCGCCCTCGTCCTCCGTCAGGGGACGGCTGCCCAAAAGAATGTTCAGATTTTCACCGGTAACTCCGTCCGCCAGCGTCTTTTTCATCTGGTCGGCTGCCAAATGGATCAGAAGATCCGTCACGCAAAGGACCGGATCGTTCCCGTCCTCGCCGATGGTCACGTTCACCACGGTGCCATCCTTCTTTGCCACCACGCCGTGGAGCGCCAGCGGTGTCGTCGTCCACTGATACTTCTTGATACCGCCGTAGTAGTGCGTCTTAAAATATGCCAGCTCGCTGTCCTCATACAGCGGATTCGGCTTCAGATCAAGCCGCGGAGAATCGATATGCGCTGCACAGATATGTGCGCCGTGATCGAGGCTTTCACTGCCGATCACCGCAAAAATTGCGCTTTTCCCGTGGTTATTGCCGTAGACACGGTCGCCGGGCTTCAGCTGCATGCCGGGAGTAAGAGGCGTAAAGCCCGCCTTCTGCGCCTCCGCAATGGTCCATGTCACCGCTTCCCGCTCAATCTTGCAGGCGCTGATAAAGTCGATATACTCCCTGCAGTACGCCTCCATCGCCGCCAGATCCTCCGGTGAGATGCGGTCATAGCCGTTTTTCGGCGCAAAGAGCAACTCTTTGCGCAGTTCCTCGTAATTTGCCATATGAATAACTCCTTTCAGAAATTGTATGCACTGTTCCGAGAATTCTTCCGGGGACTCTCCCGCCGTCTGCAGTGTATAGTCTGCCTGCGCGGAAAACATATCGTCCGTTTTCTGTGCCCGAATACGGGCAAGCGCGTACTCCGGAGAAATGCCGTCCCGCTTCATCAGGCGACGTACCCGTATTTCCTCCGGCGCCGTAACCGCAACGGTAACCTCGCAAAGCTCTGCGAGACCGCTCTCAAACAACGCAATCGCGTCGATTGCGGCAAACGGCTCATTCCGCGCCGCCAACAGCCGGCGCACCTCTGCCGTAACAACCGGATGCGCAATGGCGTTCAGCGTCGCCAGCGCATCGGCATCCGTAAATACCAGTTTCCCCAATTCCCTGCGCTGCAATTCGTGATTTTGAAATGCAGACGGAAACGCCGCGGCAAGAGCATCGCGCAATGCAGCGTCTGTTTGCAGCAAGCGGTGGTACAGCGCATCGCAGTCAATGGTGTACGCACCCAGCGCCTTCGCCGCACGCAGGAGCGTGGTTTTCCCGCTGCCGGTGCCGCCGGTAATCCCCAGCACCCTCATCGTGTTTCCTCCGCATTGACCACGTGGAAGCCGGCGGCTTTCTTCAGGCGGTTGCCTACAGCATAAGCAACGCCGCCCCCCTCCGGGCAGCGGGCATAGATCGTCGTGATATCCGCGCGGTCTAACTCCCGCAGCGCGGCAAACAGCCCCGCGGACAAAGTCCGCACCTCATCAGCGCGTCCATATGCGGTGGGATTACAGTCAGAAAATAAGGGAAGTTCCTCTTCAAAGCAGAGTGTCGCCTCACCGGGCTGAAAATGCCGATGTACATACGCAGAGGCAGCCTCGCTGCTGCCGGCAACGATAATTACCTCCGCCGATGGCGCATAATGCTTGTACTTCATGCCGGGCGCACGCACCACCGTATCATTGGAAATCTGCCCCAGCACGGCACGGTCTACGTCCAGTACGCCAAGTAGTTCCTTCAGCTCCTCCGGCGTCACGCCGCCCGGGCGCAGCAGACGCGGACGAGTGCCGGTCAAGTCCACGATGGTGGATTCCACCCCCACCTCACACGGTCCGCCGTCCAGAATCGCCGCGATTCGCCCGTCCATATCGAACAGCACATGCTGCGCCGTAGTGGTGGACGGTTTGCCCGATCGGTTGGCAGAGGGCGCAGCAACGGGAACGCCCGCCAGCCGGATCAATTTTCGCGCCGCTTCCGTTTTCGGGCACCTCACCGCTACCGTATCCAGTCCGGCAGTCGTACGCTTCGGCACCAATTCCCGCGCGGGAAGCACCATCGTCAGCGGACCCGGCCAAAAACGCTCCGCCAGCCGCCATGCGCTTTCTGGAATGTCATGACAAATCGTCTCAAGCTCCTTCGGTTCGGAGATGTGCAGAATCAGCGGATTGTCCTGCGGTCTGCCCTTCGCCTCAAAAATACGGCGCACTGCGTCCTCATTCAATCCGTCCGCGCCCAGCCCGTAGACGGTTTCCGTCGGGAATCCGACAATGTTTCCTTCTTTGATCATCTCTGCCGCCAGCGCGATATCCTCCTCCCGCTGTGCAGAGAGCATTCTTGTTTTCATGTTTTGTCACTGCTTTCACTGCGGCGGAGCTTTTCCGCCTGATCTGCGGCGATCAGCGGTTCAATGATCTCGTCCAGTCCGCCGTTCATAATGGAATCGATCTTATAGATCGTCAAGCCGATGCGGTGATCCGTCACGCGGCTCTGCGGGAAATTATAGGTGCGGATTTTTTCGTTTCGCATCCCGCTGCCAACCTGACTGCGGCGCTCGTTGGAAATGGCGTTTTCTATGCGCTCCTGCTCCATCTGATAGAGCTTGGAAGAAAGCATCATCATACACTTTTCACGGTTCTGGAACTGGCTGCGCTCCTCCTGGCAGGCAACCACGATGCCGGTCGGCTTGTGGATGAGACGTACCG
This sequence comes from uncultured Clostridia bacterium, assembly GCA_946059285.1. Next base: position 2,422 of record CAMGMW010000007.1, on the reverse strand, counting down.
CTGAGGAAGTCTTGTTGATATGCTGACCGCCTGCGCCGGAGGAACGGTATACCTGCATTTCCACGTCCTCCGGACGGATCTCCACATCTGCTTCCTCCATCTCCGGCAGCACTGCCACGGTAGCAGTTGAGGTATGCACCCTGCCGCCGGATTCCGTTTCCGGCACCCGCTGCACGCGGTGTACCCCGGATTCAAATTTCAGCCGGGAATAGGCGCCGGTACCGCGAATTTCGAAATCCGCTTCCTTGATGCCGCCCAGCTCCGTTTCGCTGTAGTTGAGCAGATCCACCGTCCATCCCTTTGACGCCGCATACAGATTATACATACGGAACAGACTGTGAGCAAACAGCGCGCTCTCCTCGCCGCCCACACCACCGCGGATCTCCATCAGGACGCTCTTGTCGTCATTCGGATCGCGCGGCAGAAGCAACAGCTTCAGTTCCTGCTCCAGCTCCTCACTGCGGCGCTTTGCAGCCGCATATTCCTCCTGACAAAACGCCTTCATTTCCGGGTCTGCCGCCATCATTTCCGTGGCGTCATTCATATCCTGTCGCGCCTGTAAATAGGCCCGGTAGGCATGCACCACCGGCTCCAGCTCTTTTTGCTCCTTCCTGAACGCTGCCGCTCGTTTGGGATCGGCGTAAAAATCCGGCTGCTCTGAGCGCGCGCACAGCTCAATATACTTTTCTTCTACCAATTTCAGCTTTTCCAGCATAGTGTTCTCCAAATGATACGGTAAGTTTGACTTATTTTACCAGATTTCAATCGGTTTGTCTACCATAGATGTTCACGATCACCTCGGCACAGTCCTCCAATGCGGAGGTCTGCGCCAGACGCTGTGCGCCCTCTTTGGAAATCCGCCAGACATGAGGTGTCATGTATAGCAGATTGTGTACCATTTCCGCCGACTGCAGCGAAAACGAAAAACGGAGCGTCTCACTTTCCCGCAGAACAAACCCCTCCAGCTTGGGATGCGGGTCCTTCTTCTTTTCATGCAATTCAGGATAAATGATCCCCTTCAGTGCCGGTAAATGCCGTTCTCCCGCAAGTACCTGCACAAAAACGCCGCCCCGTTTCAATACGCGGGCAAACTCTCCCTCTACCGTCAGCGCGAACATGGACAGTACGCAGTCAAACGTGTTGTCTGCAAAGGGCAGATGTGCCGCCGTGGCAGTCAGCCAATGGGCGTTTTTATCCCGGGCGGCAGCATAACGCACGGCGTCCTTGGATATATCAATCCCCCACCGCTCCGGCAGCCACGCAAGCTGTTTCAAATAATAGCCTTCGCCGCAGCCCACGTCCAAAACGCAGTTTGCCTGCGGGCAGTGTAGCCTGACGGCGCGCTCTACTGCCTGCGCAATCGGCGCGTAATACCCGGCATTCAGGAAAGCACGCCGTGCCGCCACCATCTCGCGGGTGTCCCCCGGAGAAAGTGAATGCTTCCGGTCCACTGTCAGCAGGTTTACATAGCCCTGCCTCGCAATATCGAAAGAATGTCCCTGTGCGCAGCGCAGCGCGCATGCCTCGCTCTGAAGCATATTTCCGCAGAGCGGACAGACCGGACGGATCATTTTGCGATTCTCCTTTTTCCATAATTTGAGTGCCGTTTTCTCATGCTTTTGGCACATACTAACCAAAAATCGGAGAAAGGCGGATGTGTTTTGAAACGATTGCTATCGCTGCTGTTGTGCGCAGTGCTGCTGCTGTATCCGGTACACGCCGCAGAGCAGCCGAAATATCTCGCTCTGACTTTTGATGACGGACCCTCTGGCGTATATACGGAGCGACTGCTGAACGGGCTCGCGCAGCGGCAGGTGCATGCCACCTTTTTCCTCTGCGGCTATCGAATTGAACAGTATCCTCAAATCACGCAGCGCATAGCAGAAGACGGACATGAAATCGGTATGCACGGAGATCAGCACCGCTTTTTTACGGAAATGTCTCCGTCAGAGGTATGCGACGATTTGAGCGCCGCCACACAAAAGCTGGCAGAAGCTGCCGGCTGTGCTCCGACGCTGCTGCGTCCGCCCGGCGGTCTGTATGATTCTCTCGTACTGCAGCAGACCGTCTGTGCCGACCTGCCGGTGATTTTGTGGTCCGTTGACCCGGAGGACTGGCGGCGTTCGGATATCGACGGTATTGTGCGGCACATTACAAGCCGCGTTCATTGCGGCGACATTATTCTCCTGCACGATATGTCAAATTCCAGTGTCGATGCCGCGCTGCAGGTGATCGATCAATTACAGGCGCAGGGCTATGACTTCGTAACCGTCTCCGAGCTGGCGTTGCTTTCCGGTACGGCAATGGAAAGCGGCGGTGTCTATCGCAAGTTTTCTTTCGAAAACCGTTGAGTAAAAAATGCCTCGATTTCTTTGCGGCTGGCGCTGACCGACCCCTGAATAAAGCCTGGTTTTCCGCCGCC
>CAMGMW010000006.1 GCA_946059285.1 uncultured Clostridia bacterium | reverse complement strand
CAGCGATCAAAATTGCAAAATAAAGCTACAACAAATGATTTTGCAATTTTGCAGCCAGCTTGTCGAAAAAGTCCAGCCGGACTTTTTCGACAAGCTGGGACGCCTCTGCGGTTTACCGCGGAGGCGTCCTGCCGTTTTTATGGACCGTTTCTCTGTCCCCGTGCGGAAGCTTTACGGTTGCGGAGCGTTGGGAGAACCGGCGCATATTCCGAAGAAGAAGCTGACTGCGGCACGCCGTTTCCGGCGTGCCGCAGTTACGGTTATCTTTCGTTGAAGCCCACGCGGGGCGCGTAGGTGGTATGCAGCAGCTCATGTGCCTTATGGGAATTGGGCTCACCCAGGAATTCCGCGTACAGCTGCTGGATCTGCGGGTTTTTGTGCGACTGACGGAGGACCTGGCGCTCGTCCTCGCTGTAAAGCGCCGCGGCGCGCTTTTCCTTATAGGTGTCAAGGATATCGATGCCCTCATTGGGCAGGAAGCAGGGACGGACCAGCGGCTGACCGCCGCCGGCAATGCAGCCGCCGGGACAACCCATGATCTCGATGAAGTGATACTTGGACTTGCCCTCGCGGATCTCGTCAAGCAGCACCTTCGCGTTCTTCATGCCGTGGGCAACGGCGACGTTGACGGTCATGCCGCCCAGGTCGATGGACGCCTCGCGGATGCCCTCGAAGCCGCGCACGGACTCAAACTTAATGGCCTCGTGCTCCTTGCCGGTCAGGACAAAATAGACCGTGCGGAGCGCTGCCTCCATTACGCCGCCGGTGACGCCAAAGATGACGCCGGCGCCGGTGTAATCGCCCATCAGGTCGGCATCGAAGTTTTCGTCGGGCAGGCGGTCAAAACGGATGCCGGCACGCTTGATCATGCGGGCGAGCTCTCTGGTGGTCAGGACCGCGTCCACATCACGCAGACCGTTGACCTGCATCTGATCGCGTTCTTTCTCATACTTCTTGGCAGTGCAGGGCATGATGGAGACCACGAAAATATCCTTGGGATCGATACCGGTCTTTTCGGCATAATAGCTCTTGATGATGGCGCCCTGCATCTGATGCGGGGACTTGCAGGAGGACAGATGCGGCAGCAGATCGCCGTAGTTGTACTCCGCGTAGTTGATCCATCCGGGAGAGCAGGAGGTGATCATGGGCAGAACGCCGCCGCCGCGGATGCGACCGAGCAGTTCTGTGCCTTCTTCCATGATGGTCAAATCGGCGCCGAAATCGGTGTCGTAGACTTTGTGGAAGCCAAGACGGCGGAGCGCGGCGACCATTTTGCCGGTGACGGGTGTGCCGACGGGCATGCCGAATTCCTCGCCGAGCGCGGCGCGGACCGCGGGCGCGGTCTGCACGACAACATGCTTGCCGGCGCGGAAAGCGTCGTCCACCTTACCGATCTCGGATTTCTCCATCAGTGCGCCGGTGGGACAGACGGAGACGCATTGACCGCAGAGAATGCAGGGAGAATCCGCCATGGAGCGGTTTTCCGCGGGGGAGACGATGGTCTTGAACCCTCTGCCCTCAAAGCCCAGGATACCCATGCCGTGCGCATTCTGGCATCTTGCGATGCAGCGACCGCAGAGGATGCACTTCGAGGTATCGCGGACGATGGACGGGGTCAGCGTATCGAGTGTGGTCGGGGTCTTGGCGCCCTGGAATTTGCCTTCTCTTGCGCCGGTGATCTGAGCGACATGCAGCAGCTCGCACTGACCGTTTTTGTCGCACTGCTGGCAGTTCTGGTTGTGGTTGGAGAGGAGCAGCTCCACGGAGGCGCGGCGGGCAGCCACTGCCTTGGGAGAGGAAATGCGGATCTCCATGCCCTCATTCACGGGATACACGCACGATGCAACCAGCCCTCTTGCGCCGGTTGCCTCTACGAGACAGACGCGGCAGGAGCCGTTGGAGCATTCGCCGTGATTGAACGCGCACAGGGAGGGAATCTCATAGCCGCAGGTCTTTGCTGCCTCCAGAATGGTGATGCCTTCCTCCACCTGATAGGAAACGCCTTCGATTTTAATGTTGATCTTTGCCATGTTTTTTCTCCTCCTCCCTTACTTCTTCTCAATGGCCTTGAGACGGCAGGATGCCATACAGGCGCCGCACTTCACGCACTTGGACGGATCAATCTGCATTGCGGGAAGCCGCTTGCCGGGACCGATGTAGTCGGTCTTGCTGATGGCGCCCGCGGGACATGCTCTGGCGCACAGACCGCAGCCGATGCACTTATCTTTATCGATGCTGTACTGCATCAGGTTTTTGCAGACCTTTGCCGGACATTTTTTATCCACAATGTGGGCAATGTACTCGTCGCGGAAATGGGTCAGCGTGGAAACAACGGGGTTGGCGGAGGTTTGACCGAGCGCGCACAGGGAGTTGGACTTGACGATGCCGCTGAGTTCTTCCAGCTCGTTGAGATCGTCCATGGTACCGTTGCCCTCGGTGATTTTGACGAGGATTTCCAGCATCCGCTTTGTGCCGATGCGGCAGGGAGAGCATTTTCCGCAGGACTCGTCGCAGATGAAGTCCATGTAGAAGCGGGCGACGTCTACCATACAGTTGTCTTCGTCCATGACGATTGCGCCGCCGGAGCCCATCATGGAGCCCTTGGCAACCAGCGTGTCAAAATCGATGGGCTCGTCGAGGAATTCCTCCGTCAGGCAGCCGCCGGAGGGACCGCCGGTCTGGATTGCCTTGAATTTTTTGCCGTTGGGGATGCCGCCGCCGATGTCATAGATCAGCTCGCGGAGGGTGGTGCCCATGGGGATCTCCACCAGACCGACGTTGTTGATCTTTCCGCCGAGCGCGAACACCTTGGTGCCCTTGGACTTCTCGGTGCCGTATTTTGCGAAGTTCTCCGCGCCCTCGCGCAGAATGTAGGGAACACATGCCAGCGTTTCCACGTTGTTCACGATGGAAGGCTTGCCCCACAGACCCTTGACCGCCGGGAACGGAGGACGGGGACGCGGCATGCCGCGCTTTCCCTCGATGGAGTTCAGCAGCGCGGTTTCCTCGCCGCAGACGAACGCGCCGGCGCCGAGACGGATATGTACGTCAAAACTGAAGTCGGTGTCCAGAATATTCTCACCCAACAGACCGTATGCTCTGGCTTGCTCAATGGCAATGCGCAGTCTGCGCACGGCAACGGGATACTCCGCGCGGACATAGAAATAGCCGTTCTTTGCGCCGATGGCGTAGCCCGCGATCATCATGCCTTCGATGACGGCAAGGGGATTGCCCTCAAAGATGGAGCGGTCCATAAAGGCACCGGGGTCGCCCTCGTCGCCGTTGCAGATGACGTACTTCTCGTCGTTGTTCTGATTATAGGCGAACTGCCATTTTCTGCCGGTGGGGAAGCCGCCGCCGCCGCGTCCGCGGAGACCTGCCGCCAAAACCTCGTCGATGACCTCCTGCGGCTTCATCTGCAGCGCACGCATCAGCCCGCGGAACGCGCCGAAGCCCAGTGCTTCGTCGATGCTCTCCGGGTTGATGACACCGCAGGCGTCCAGCGCGATACGGTGCTGCTTCTTATAGAAATTGATGTCGTCCTGCTTGATAATTTTTTCCTTTGTGGCGGGATCAACATACAGCAGACGCTCGACGACCTCGCCGCCGATGATATCCCTGTCGATAATCTCCTCGGCATCGTCGATCTTCACGAGACGGTAGAGGGTATCCTCCGGATAGATCTTGACAAACGGTCCTTGTGAGCAGAAGCCAAAGCAGCCGACCTGATTGACCGTGACCTTGTCTTCCAGACCCTTCTGCGCGATCAGTTCTTCAAAACGCGCCTTGATCTCGCTGGAATTGGAGGACAGGCAGCCGGTACCGCCGCAGAGCACGATGGCGCGCTTGTGATTTGCGCCGCTGAGCTTACCTTTCAGCGCCTCCGCGCAGGAGCAAATCTTCGCGTTCAGCTCGTCAAAATTTCTAATCATGCTTCCTTACCTCCCAGCTTTCGATATTCCTCTACGACCGCCGGAACCGCATCCACGGTCATTTTCGGATAAACCTTGCCGTTAATCGTGACCGCGGGAGCAATACCGCAGGCGCCGATGCAGCGCAGGGCGTCGATGGTGAACAGACCGTCCTCCGTGGTTTCACCGGGCTGGATGCCCAGAATTTCTGAAAACTTATCAATGATCATCTGCGCGCCCTTGACATAGCATGCCGTGCCCAGGCAGCAGCCGATGATGTATTTTCCCTTGGGCTGGAGGGAGAAGAAGGAGTAGAATGTTACTACGCCGAAAATCTCCGCCACAGAAATCCCGGTTTTTGCCGATACGATCTCCTGCACATCCAGCGGAATATAGCCATACTCCTGCTGAATGTCGCTCAAGATCATCATGAGCGGCGTTTTTTCGTCTGCGTACCTGTCGCAGATCTCACTGATACGTTTTGCGGCGACTTCATTGATTTTCGCCATACGGTCCATCACCTTTCCTCTTTATTATTAATTTTGTTTTCTTGCTTTCTGTATTACCGGTACCAGCAGCAGCGCCAGGGTACTGCCGATGAGCGCGGTGACGAGCTGGGGCCATGAGAACATGACGCTGAATGTGGCGACCTGCTTTTCCGGCAGTGTCAGTACGTGGCACAGCAGCTGCACCACCAACAGATACAGCGCAGCCGCTTTGACGGTGCTCGCAAGGACGCCGCCGCCGAACTTCCGCCAAATGGGGTATCTCGGCTTGCCGGACAGTGCCCAAAGAAGGAGGACGAACAGCAGATTCCCCACACAGATCATCGGAACGACCCAAATCAGCTTCGGACCGATTCCAAAAAGAAACGCCACAAAGGGCGATAAAACAGCGAGAACCACACCGCTCCACGGACTGACCGCAAGCGTTGCCACCGCAAGCACCGTGTTGACGCAGGAACCGGTTAAAAGCTGTCCGACGGATTGCGTTACGCCCTGCAGCACCACCAGCAGTGCCAACAGGACCGCCGTCTCGGTCAGAAATTTGATTTTTTTGCCCATTTGATCCCTCCGTTCGGGGCGTTCTCGCTTTTCCTACTCTACTAAACCAGACAAAGCCCCAAAAGTCAAGTCTATCTTATCAATTTATCGATAAAACATAGCTTCTTTCGCGCCTGACCGACGCGGAGCACGGTTCTCCGGGGAAAACAATCAGCGACCGAAGGACGTGAGTCCTTCGGTCAAAAACGCTGCGTACGGGCGGCTTATTCCACCTGATATTTCTCGGCATAGGAACGATACACCTCGGCAAACTCGTGGCTGCCGGTCTCCTTGACGGCGTTGAGATATTGATGCGTGCCGAAGCTGCCGGCGCTCGTCTCGATCATGGCGACGGCGATGTTGGAGCAGTGGTCGGACACACGCTCAAAATTGGTCAGCAGATCCGAAAGCACGAAGCCGGTCTGAATGGTGCATTTTCCCGCTTGCAGGCGATCGATGTGGGCGCTCTTCGTGCGGGCGATCAGCGTGTCAATCACCTGCTCCAGCGGCTCGACCCGCTGTGCTGTCTCCAGATTATCCGCGGTAAAGGAGTCAATGGTCAGGTTCAGAATCTCAATCAGCGCATCGGTCAACGTCTCCAGCTCCCGCTTTGCATCATCGGAGAACAAAATCTTTTTATCATGGATTTCCTCCGCCGAGTGCAGCAGATTCACCGCGTGGTCGCCCAGACGTTCAAAATCGCCGATGGTATGCAGCAGCTTGGAGACCTGCCGGGAGTCGTGCTCCGACAGAGAGCGTTCCGACAGCCGGACCAAAAAGGTGCCGAGCTTGTCCTCGAACATATCCAGCTCATCCTCGTTTTTCAGGATGGCATCGGCTGTTTTTTCGTCATAGCTGCGGAACAGACCAAGGGAGGAAAACAGTGTGTTGCGGGCAAGCACGGCCATTTTGCCGGTCATGCTGTTTGCCTCGCTAACAGCAACCGAAACGGTGGACAGCAGACGCTCGTCCAGAAATACCATGTCCTCTCTGCCCTTTGCCGGACGGATGAGCCAGTCGGTCAGCCGCACCAGATGCGTCCAGAAGGGGAACAGGATCAGAGTGTTGGTCAGGTTGAATATGGTATGGATGCCGGCCACGCCGAAGGTGTTGGTGGGGCTGCCCATAAAATCAAAGTGGAAGAGCAGATCCGCGCCGTAGAACAGGACCAGACATACCACGGTGCCGATGAGCTTGATGATGATGTGCACCACGGAGACCTTCCGTGCGTTGCGATTGACGCCGACGCTGGAAATAAGTGCGGTCACGCAGGTGCCGATGTTGGCGCCGAGTACCAGCGGGATCGCCATGCGGTAGGTGATCTTTCCGCTCAGGGCAAGGTTCTGCACGATGCCGATGGTGCCGGCGGAGCTTTGGATCACACCGGTAAAGACCGTGGATACCAGTACGCCCAGCAGGGGATTCTCAAAGGCGGTGAGGATGCTCCGGAAGCTGCCTGTTTCTGCAAGCCCTTTCACGGAATCGCCCATCATCACCATGCCGTACATCAAGACGGAAAAGCCCACAAAAATCTTGCCCAGATCCTGCCGGCGGGTCTTTTTGCACATCATGACCATGGCGATTCCGATCAGCGCGATGATGGGAGCGAAATTCTCCGGCTTCAGGATCGAGATCAGACCTTCGCCGTCCACACCGGACAGGGAGGTGATCCAGGTGGTCACGGTGGTGCCGATGTTTGAGCCCATGATGACGCCGATGGTCTGCGAGAACTGCATGATGCCGGAATTGACCAGACCCACCAGCATGACGGTCATGGCGGAGGAGGACTGGATGGCCACGGTGATCACGAGACCAAGCGCCATCGCCATGAAACGGTTTCCGGTGATCTTCTTTAACGACCGCTCCAGAGAGCCGCCCGCGACCTTTCTCAGACCGCTTGACATGACGTTCATACCATAAAGGAAGAATGCCAGACCGCCGATCAGCAAAAGTATATCCATGGAAAGCTTCCGTCCTTTGATTTTTTATCTGTATTTTGGGAATTCGATCTATTCCCTTATATAATTTAAAGAACCTGCCTGTCAAAGTCAAGCCCATTTTTCTCGCTGTCGAAAAAAGCGGCATCCTGCACAAAAGCCCGTCGTCAACCGACGGGCTTTTGCATGGAATTTCCAAGGGGATCGGACGTTCTCCAACGGCGACGGCACGACCCGTAAGCCATGCTCCCGCCGTTCCGGAAAGCGTCTTTCCGATGCCTTTCTGCCGATATTTGAATCGGGGAGTCGTATTACATCCGGTCGGGCGCCTCAAAACCGAGCAAATCAATGCACTCCTCCAGCGCCCGCTTTGCCAGCGCCGCCAGCGCCACATAGCCGCGCTGCTTCTCTGCGTCCGGCTCGGTCAGGATCCGGGTTTCATGGTAGAATTTGTTTGCCGCGCCGGCGAGCTGATAGGCGTAGGCGCAAACGGTATTGGGCGCGGAATCGCGGTAGGCAAGCTGAAGCTGATCGGGCAGCTGCGAAAGAACGAGCTGCAGCGCCTTTGCGCTTGCGCTGTCCGCGGCGGCGACGGTCATTCGCTCCGTCCTGCCATAGCGGGCGAGGATGGACTTGATCCGCACGATGGTATACAGCAGGTACGGTCCGGTATTGCCCTCGAAAGCGGAGAAGCGTTCCAGATCGAAAATGTAGTCCTTTGTGGCAAGATTCGACAGGTCGCCGTATTTCAGCGCCGCCACGGCGATTTGCTTCGCCGTCCGGTGTGCTTCCTCCCCCTGCACGGTCTGATTTTCCAGAATCCGCTGCTCCACATAGTCGGTGATGTCCGCGATCAGCGTTTCCAGCCGCATCACGCCGCCGTCGCGGGTCTTGAAGGGCTTCCCGTCCCTGCCGTTCATCGTGCCGAAGCCGATGTGCTGCAGCTCCGTCTCCGGCGGGACGATGCCGCATTTCCGTGCGACGCGAAATACCTGCTCAAAATGCAGACCCTGCCGCTTGTCCGTCAAATACAGCAGCTTGTCGGGATGATAGTCTTCGATCCGCTGGACGATCGTGGCGAGATCCGTCGTCGCATAAAGCGCCGCGCCATCCGTCTTGACCAGAATGCACGGGGGCAGCTCCTTTTTGTCGCCCTCCTCCGCCACGGGGATGACCAACGCGCCCTCGCTCTCCGTCAGATATGGCTTCAGCCGCTCCAGCATGGGGGCGATATAGGGCTGCGCGTCGCTTTCGCCCTTCCAGACGTCGAAGCTGACGTTCAGGTTCTCATAGTTGCGCCGCAGATCCTCCACGGAGATACGCAGGATATGTTCCCACAGTGCGCGGTAGCCGCGTCTGCCGTTTTGCAGCTCGAAGGTCGCCGCGTGCGCCTGCTCCGCGAAAGCCGCGTCGGTCTTGGACTTGCCGCTGGCAAAGGGGTAGATTTCCTCCAGTTCGGAGATGGTGAAGGGCGCCTCCGCGGGATAGTCTCCGGTATAGTGCTCATCAAAATAGACCAGGTCGGGCTGCCGCACCCGCAGTTCCGCGATGATCAGACCCATCTGCAGACCCCAGTCGCCCAGATGGATATCACCGATGACGGTGTCGCCGAAATAGCGGTAGATGCGCTTGATGGATTCACCGATGATGGCCGAGCGCAGATGACCGATGTGCAGCGGCTTTGCCACGTTGGGTCCGCCGTAGTCCAACACCACCGTGCGGTGCGAGGCTTCTCCGGTGACGCCGAGGCGGCTGCCCTGGCGCATCTGCTCCAGATGGTTGGCAAGGAAGTCCTCCCTGACTTTCAGGTTGATAAAGCCGGGCGCCACCGCCTCTGCGGAGAGAAAGACGGGACTGCCCTGAAGCTGAGCCGCCACGTCGTTCGCGATCAGGATGGGCGCTTTATGATACGCCTTTGCCGAGGCAATGGCGCCGTTGCATTGAAATTCGCACAGATCGGGGCGGTTTGAGAGCGTAACCTTTCCGGCGGCGGGATCGTAGCCGGCGGCTTCAAACGCCGCGGCGACGCATTGGGACAGTTGATCGATCAGCTTTTGCATAAGTGAAAGCTCCTTACATCAAATTACTGAATATTATACCAAAAATCCGCGTGAAAGTCTACCCCGTGACTGAGGCAAATGCAATTTTCAACAAATCCGCCGCTGGATTGGACCGCAATTTCGGCTTTTGCCAGAAAATGTGCAATTTATTTACAGACTATTGCAATTTTGGACGGTTATGCTATAATACGGACGGAACAAATACACAAAAGGAGTGTTTTGATTATGCCTCTGGTAACAACCAAAGAAATGTTCAAAAAGGCCTATGACGGCGGCTACGCCATCGGCGCGTTCAACGTCAACAATATGGAGATCGTGCAGGGCATCACCGAGGCCTGCGCTGAGGTGAAGGCACCGGTCATCCTTCAGGTTTCAAAGGGCGCCCGTGCCTACGCCAACCACACCTACCTGCTGAAGCTGGTCGAGGCGGCGGTCATTGAGAATCCGGAGATCCCCATCGCGCTGCATCTGGATCACGGTCCCGATTTCGAAACCTGCAAGAGCTGCATCGACGGCGGCTTTACCTCCGTCATGATCGACGGCTCCAGCCTGCCGTTTGAGGAGAACATCGCCCAGACCAGACGCGTTGTGGAATACGCCCATGATCACGGCGTCGTCGTCGAGGCAGAGCTCGGCACGCTGGCGGGTATCGAGGACGAGGTCAATGTCTCCGCGGAGGCTTCCTCCTATACCCGTCCCGAGGAGGTTGAGGAATTCGTCACCCGGACCGGCTGCGATTCCCTCGCCATTGCCATCGGCACCAGCCACGGCGCATACAAGTTCAAGCCCGGCACGAAACCCCAGCTCCGCTTTGACATCCTCGAAGAGGTGGCAAGGCGCCTGCCTGAATTCCCCATTGTGCTGCACGGATCTTCCTCCGTCCCGCAGGAGTATGTGGAAATGATCAATGCCTTCGGCGGTGCGATGCCCGGCGCCATCGGCGTTCCCGAGGATCAGCTCCGTGAGGCCGCCCGCATGGCGGTGTGCAAGATCAACATCGACTCCGACCTGCGGCTTGCCATGACCGGTACGATCCGCAAGTACTTTGCGGAGCATCCGGATCATTTCGATCCGCGGCAGTATCTCAAGCCCGCCCGCGCCAACATCAAGGAGATGGTGAAGCATAAGCTCATCGACGTCCTCGGCTGCGACGGCAAGGCGTAATCCTGCGCTTGTATAGGTATAGAACAAAGGAAACTCTGAACAATTCGGTTTCGGCTGAACAGCGAATCTTTTGCCCCATCCGCGCAGTTTTGAAAATGGGAAATACATCCAGTATTCCCGCATTTCCAAAACTTTCGTCTGAGCCAAAATCTTCTGCTGTCAGCTCTTACCTCATTATTCAGAGCTTCCCAAAAGCCCCGATCCTGCGTTGTGCGGGACCGGGGCTTTTTGTGTGTTATTGTGTCAGTCCGGGGCGGCGGGATGATTCCTCGCGGATGTATGAAATTTCTGCACCAACTGCTCCGCCGCCTGCAGCGGGTTTTCTCCTGCGGCAAGCTGCAGCGTCAGCGTGGGCTTTTCCGCGTTTGGAAGCAAAAATACCCGTTTTTTGTATGCTTCGCATACGGCGGACACGGTTTCAAAGTCGAATTTTGACAGTGTCAGGCGGAGCGTGCGTCCCTTCTGCGTCAGGTCGCAAATACCCACGGCGGCCGCCTTTGCCCGCAGAAGCGCAATGGCGATCAGATTCATCACGCCCTTCGGCGGGTCGCCATAGCGGTCGACGATCTCGTCAAGCAGCTCGTCGGCATCCTCCTGCGAGCGGATCGCCGCCATGCGGCGGTACAGATCCATCCGCTGCTCGCCGGAGGTAACGTATTGCTTGTCAATGTTCGCTGTCACGTCCAGATCCGCGGTGCAGCTCACTTCCTCCACAGGCTTCTCGCCCCGTTCCTCCAGCACCGCTTCCTCCAGCAGCTTCAGATACAGGTCATAACCGACGGACAGCATGTGTCCCGACTGCGCCGCGCCGAGCAGATTGCCCGCGCCCCGGATCTCGAGGTCGCGCATGGCGATCTTGAAGCCGGAGCCGAACTCCGCGTAATCGCGGATGGCGTTCAGCCGCTTTTCCGCAACCTCTGTCAGCACCTTGCCGCGGCGGAAGGTCAGATAGGCAAAGGCGTGACGGCTGCTGCGTCCGACGCGTCCGCGGATTTGGTGCAGCTGCGCCAGCCCCAGCTTGTCGGCGTCCTCGATGATCAGCGTGTTCACATTTGGAATATCGATGCCCGTTTCAATGATGGTGGTGCAGACGAGGATTTGGATTTCACCGTCCGCCATGCGCTGCATCACGTCGCTCAGTTCGTCCTCGGACATCTTGCCGTGGGCGACGGCGATCTCCGCGTCGGGGAGGGCTTTTTTGATCCGTGCGGCGCATTGGGCGATGGTTTCCACCCGATTGTGGAGAAAATAGACCTGTCCGCCCCGCTCGATCTCGCGGCGCATTGCGTCGTTCAGTACCGGCTCGGCATATTCCAGCACAAAGGTCTGCACCGGATAGCGGTCGTGAGGCGGCTCTTCAATGGTGGACATATCCCGCAGACCGGACAGCGCCATGTTCAGCGTGCGGGGGATGGGCGTTGCCGATAAGGTCAAAACATCCACACCGCGTGAAAGCTCCTTTAATTTTTCCTTGTGGCTCACGCCGAAACGCTGCTCCTCATCCACAATCAGCAGTCCCAGATCCTTGAAGACGACATCCTTTTGCAGCAGCTTATGTGTGCCGACGATCAGATCCAGTGTCCCTGTCCGCAGATCGGATAGGGTCTTTTTCTGCTGTGCCGCCGTGCAGAAGCGGGAGAGCACGCCGATATTGACCGGAAAGCCGCGGAAGCGGTTGACGGCGGTGGCATAGTGCTGCTGGGCAAGGACGGTGGTGGGGACTAAAATCGCCACCTGCTTGCCATCCAGAATGGCTTTCATGGCGGCGCGGAGCGCAACTTCCGTCTTACCGAAGCCGACATCGCCGCACAAAAGCCGGTCCATCGGCTGGGGCGCTTCCATATCGCTCTTGATCTCGTCGATGCAGCGGAGCTGATCGTCTGTCTCCGCGTAGAGAAAATTCTGCTCGAACTCCGCCTGCCACGGGGTATCGGCGGCAAAAGCGTAGCCCATGCACCGCTTGCGCTCGGCGTAGAGCTTGATGAGTCCCGCGGCCAGATCCTTTGCGGCGGACTTTGCCTTTGCCTTCGTCTTCTGCCACTGGTCGCCACCCAGTCTGTTGAGCTTGACCGGCGCATCCTCGCCGCCGCCGATGTATTTGGAGATCAGGTCCAACTGCGTCGCGGGGACGTAAAGCGTATCGCTTCCCTGATAGGCGATCTTCACATAATCCTTGATCGCGCCGTCAATCTTCATCTGCTCCATGCAGACATATTTTCCGATGCCGTGGTATTCGTGGACGATCAGATCGCCGGGGGTCAGGTCGGTAAAGGAGTTCAGCTTCTGGCGGTTGGTCGCTTTTTGCCGTTTTTTGCGGGATGCTTGCACAGGCTGTGCCAGAAGCTGCCCCTCCGTGAGGATGGCAAGGCGCAGCTCGGGATATTCCATACCGTTGGGCAGCGCGCCCTCCGCCAGCAGGATCTGACCCGGCTGCGGCAGATGCGTCAGCGGAAAGGCGAGGAACGCGGAGATGTTCTTTTCGCGAAGCTGCTGCGCCAGAATCTCTCCCCGGCGGCGGTTGCCGCACAGGACAAGAGCGGCAAATTCGTTTTTCTGATAAAACGCCAGATCGGTCACCGCAACGTCCAGATTGCCGCCGTAGGAGGGAAGCTGCTTTGCCGTGATGCTGATGAGCGTTTTTGGCTGCAGGCCGCGGGGATAGGATGCGGCAAGGAAGGAGTCAAGGAATACGGCGGCGTGTCCCTTCAGACGGTCGCACAAGCCCTCCCAATCGGCGGAAAATTCGCACAGTTCGCCGCACAGAATGCCCGATTGCAGCAGGCTGTCGAGCATCATTCCCTGCTCCTCCTGCTGCCGCTGTGCCGTGCGGCGCAGATTGCCGTGGTCGCAGAAGAACACGGCGGTGTCTGCGGGGATATAGTCTGCGGCACAGGCGAACTCCGGATAGATCAGCGCCATATAGCGGTCCGCGGCGGAAAAGCTCACGCCGCTTTCCAATGCCTGCGTGTCCGCACGCAGCGTGCGCAGCAGCGCCTCGTTGGGGACGCGCCGACGCGAAAGGCGGCTCTGCAGGGCGTTCAGGTCACTGACCAGACCCGCCAGACCGTCGGGATGCAGATGCGGCAGCGTCTCGGCTACCGGCAGCAGCAGGCATTCGGTGATATTTTCCGTCCGGCGCTGGGTTAGGACATCGAAAAAGCCCATCGCGTCGATCTCGTCGCCGAAGAATTCGATCCGCACCGGCGTGTCATAAGCGGGAGAAAAAACATCCAAAATGCCGCCGCGGACAGAAAACTGTCCCACGCCCTCGACCATCGTACCGCGGGAGTAGCCCGCGTGGACCAGACGCTCCGTCAGCGCGTCCATGGCATACTGTGCGCCGATGGGAAGGGTCAGCGCCGAAGAAAAAAGCTGCTCCTTCGGCATCGTCCGCAGAGCAAGCGCCTCCCATGTGACAATTTGCAGTTTTGTCTCGCCTCGTGCGAGATCGTAGAGCTGGCGCAGACGCTTGTGCTCCCAGCCGCGGGAGATGGCGGAGGCGTCGTAGAAGGTCAGGTCACGGGAGGGAAGAATCGGTGCTTCCGTGCCCAGAAACGCCGCAAGCTCCGACTGGGTGCGCCGTGCGGCAAGCTCATCCTGGCAGACGATGACGGCGGGACGCCCTGTGTCATGACAGAGCGCGGCGATCAGATGACTGCGGTTGATCTGTGCTGCACCGGACACACCGGCGGCACCGTTTTGTTCGACGCATTGCAGCAGCCGGCGGTAATCCGGCAGAGCCTGCAGGGCGCTGAGCAGTAATTCCATAAAAACACCTCCGTTTGGTTATACCAATCCCCAATGAAAATGGACATATCCATTTTCATTGCGCGAAGCGCATCGGTGATTGAATAAGACGTGTTTTCTCGATTCTTACCTTAATCGTGAAAACACACCGCGCCGTTTTCGGCGCGGTGCCGCCGCCTAAATGTATATTCTAAGCGGTGGTTAGCATTAGCTGCCGGTCACCAGCCGCCGGCGGGCGGATCTTGCGGTGCGGCTTTCTGCGCACGCAGGAACGCGGAAAGCGGGGCAACGCCCCGTTTTCCGTGAAATTCCATGTTATTCGACCTATTATTTGCCGTTATACTTTCCGGCGGCGGACTGCACGCCGTTTTCGATCAGCTCCAGCGCCGCATCGGCGGCATGTCCGGCGGCAGCGTCAATGAGTTTGTCCTCGTCCGCGGGAAAATTGGACAGCACCCAGTCGGCAAGATCATAGTCGGGGTGCGGCTTTGCGCCCACGCCGATCTTCACCCGCGGAAAGCTCTGGCTGTTCAGGCAGCCGATGATGGACTTAATGCCGTTGTGACCGCCGGCGGAACCGTCGGCGCGGACGCGCAGACGTCCGACCTTCAGCGAAATATCGTCAAAAATCACCAGCACCCGCTCCGGCGGCAGCTTGTAAAACCGCGCCGCGTCCATCACGGACAACCCGGAGCTGTTCATAAATGTCTGCGGCTTCAGCAAAACGAGCTTTTGTCCGCGCCATGTCCCCTGACCGTAAAGTCCGCGGAATTTGGCGCGGTCGACCTTCACGCCGAGCGTTTGCGCAAGGGCGTCAAGCGCACGAAAGCCGACATTATGCCGCGTACGGGCATAGTTCTCGCCGGGGTTGCCCAGACCGACGACGAGCCAGTCACACGAAGGCTTCCGAAACAGCATCAGAACAAGCTGGAGATGGAAGTCTCGTTGTAGATACGGGTAATCGCCTTGGCAAACATCGGAGCGGCGTCGAGCTGACGGATCTTCTTGCCGGTATAATGGTCGGGCAGCGGGATGGTATTCAGAAGCATCAGCTCTTTGATGCAGCTGTCTTCCACCTTCTGACAGGCATCGTTGGACAGCACGCCGTGTGTCGCGCAGGCATAGACCTCTTTTGCTCCGCCGATCTCCTTGATCGCCTGTGCCGCGTTGCACAAAGAGCCCGCGGTGTCTACGATATCGTCATAGAGAATGCAGGTTTTGTCCTTCACGTCACCGATGATGTTCATGACCTCGCACATATTGGCGCGCTGACGGCGCTTATCCACAATGGCGAGTCCCATGTGGACCTTGGCGGCAAAGGCGCGAGAACGGGACACCGAGCCGACGTCCGGTGAGACAATACAGAACTCATCGTGATTATAGACGGTCTCGTCAAATTTTGACAGGTAATAACGGGTAAAGAGCGGGTTGCCCAGCATATTGTCCACAGGGATATCGAAAAAGCCCTGAATCTGCGCTGCGTGCAGGTCCATCGTCAGCACCCGGTCCGCACCGGCACGGGTAATAAGATTGGCGACCAGCTTCGCGGAAATGGGGTCACGACCCTTAGCCTTCCGGTCCTGACGCGCATAACCAAAATAGGGAATGACCGCGGTGATTCGTCCGGCGGAGGCGCGGCGGAAAGCATCGATCATGATCAGCAGCTCCATCAGGTTGTTGTTGACGGGCTTGCAGGTGGGTTGCACGACGAAAACATCACAGCCGCGTACCGATTCGTTAATGGAGACGGAGATCTCCCCATCCGCAAAGGCGGTGACGACGCTGTCGCCCAGATTCAGCCCCAGCTCCGCGCAGATACCTTGCGCAAAGGGGATGTTGGCGTTGGCGGAGAAAACCTTGATTTCTTTTCCGTGAGCGATCATAGTAAATTACCTCATTTTTATTTTATACTAGTTCTTGATAAAAAGAAGCTTTTTATCAAGAACTTATGAGACAGCTTTTGCGGCGGGCCGCCGCAAACTGCGGCGCCTTTCTGATAAAAATGAAAGATTTTTATCAGAAAACAGTATTAGAACCCGGGTGGTT
>CAMGMW010000005.1 GCA_946059285.1 uncultured Clostridia bacterium | reverse complement strand
CCCCATAAGAGACCGAGTAAAACGGTTTCTTATGAGGGTAGATCGAAGACGGGGGTTGTGCATACGGTTTCCCCCTTGAAGCTCTGCCCCTCTTCAGCGTGCTTTCCCGAAGAAGAACAAGGCCAGCGTGCCCGGACCGGAGTGTGCGCCGATGATCGGACCAATATCCGTAATAAGCATAGCGCGTACCCCGGCGGTTTTAAAAAGCAGGTCATCCAGCGCTTTTGCGTCCTCCATACAGTCACCATGGGAGATAAAAACCGTGCCGCTTTTCGGATCCTCTGCCAGATCCATGTATTTCTCCACAATGGTGCGGATTGACTGCTTTCTTCCGCGTACCTTGCACATATTGATCAGATGTCCCTCGTTATCCACGTGCAGCACCGGCTTGATCCCCAAAACGCTGCCCGCCAAGGCGGCTGCCGCGCTGACTCTGCCGCCACGCTTCAGATATACAAGATCATCCACTGTAAACCAATGGCAAAGGGACAGCTTTTTCTCCTCCAAAAACTGCGCGTTCTCCGTGACGGACGCGCCAAGATCCCGGCGCTGTACCGCCATATATACCAGCAATCCCTGTCCGGCAGAGGCGCACAGCGTATCAACAACAAGGATCGTTCTTTCCGGGTAGTCTGCCTTTAAGTCTTTTACAACCATCTGAGCGGTGCTGCAGGTGGTGCTGAGTCCGGAGGAAAAGCCCAGATAGAGCACATCGTGACCCTGCTGCAGCTCCGGTTCAAACATGGTATGGAAGTTGTCTATATTGGCTGCTGCCGTTCTGGCGCAGGCACCGTCGCGCATTTTCTGATAGAAATCCTTTGTGGTCATGTCGCCGTTCACATATTCCCGGGAAGATCCATCAAACTGAAAGGTCAGATTGATGCATTTGACGTTCCACTGTGCCAGCAGCTCCGGCGCAATATCGCAGCCGGAATCGGTAATGATCGTATAATTGTTCATCCGTAACTTCCTTTCATCGTCATTGTAGCCTTACATCGGCATCGCCCATGAAAAACAGCGCCAGCGCCCCAGGTCCTGTATGAGAACCGGTGACAGGCTCATAACAGACCTGCAGGATCTCCTTCGGCGGGCGATCCTGACAAAGCAGCTCCGCCAGATAGGCAGCATCCTCCGGACAGTCCGCGTGGGCGATTCCCACCGTCTGCAGCTGAGGATCTCTTGCAAGCAGCCGGTACTTTTCCGCCATGGCGCGGATCGCATGCTTACGTCCACGTACCCTGGCGGACAGAACAATCTGCCCCTCCGGGCTTCCCTTCAGGATCGGCTTGATTCCCAGGACGGAGCCGATTACGGCAGACGCGCCGGAGACGCGACCTGTCCGCTTCAGGTGGAACAGGTCATCGACCATCAATAGCTGACAGACATACTTTCTCTGATCCAGCAGACGGTCCGCAATGGCATCGAGATCCATGCCCTCTTCCCGGCATTTCGCCGCCAGCATTACCAGAAGCCCTTCTCCAAGCGAGGCGCCAAGGGTATCCACCAAACGAATCCGCCGGTCCGGAAACGTCTCTCTAAGCTCTTTTGCCGCAATTCCTGCCGACTGATAGGATCCGCTGATACCGGACGACATACCAACAAACAAAACGTCGCCGCCCTCTGCCAGCAGCGGCGTGAAAAAATCAACATATCTCTGAGGCGGGATCTGAGAGGTCGTGACTCTGATCCCCTCCCGCAGTGCATTATAATACGCTACACCGTCAAACTTTCCTTCCGGCGGCTCAGTGCATTCGACACCATCCATTTGATAGCAGATAGGAATCACCGATATATCATGCTCGTTTATTAAGGACCAGGGCAGGTTTGCAGCAGTATCTGTGGTAATGTGGAACGTGACGTTCGCCTCCTTAATCTAATCTGTATGATTAGATTATCAAATCACGTTGATTATGTCAAGAGGAAATGCTGTAATTCTTCTTGAAGATTGGATTAGCTTCTGATATAATTAGCATAATCTAAGCTGATAGGGGTGATACAGGTGGCTTACGATAACGCTTTAATCGCTGTAAAACTGCGCAGATGGGAGAAATATCTGAATGAGTATAAGCTTCCGGTATGGGAGAGCATTCCCAATTTCGGTCTGTATATGGAACAGGTTATCGTGCTTTTGAAAGAATATCTTGATTATTTGCCGCCGGAATTGAAAGAGGAACAGTTTATTACGGCGGCAACGATCAACAACTATGTTCGCAGGGAACTCATGCCGGAGCCGGTCAAGAAGAAATACTATCGCATTCACATTGCATATCTGATCATGATCTGCTCCCTGAAGCAGAGCCTGAGCATCTCTACGCTGCAGGCGATGATCCCCATGGGGATTCCGGAGGAAGAGGTGCGGGAAACCTATAATGCGTATGTGAAGCAGCACGAGATCACGGCAAAGTATTTTATAGAGCAGGTACGGCTTGTGGCAGCCGGAATCCTCAATCACGAGCCGGAGGTGGAGATTGCAACCGGGAAAACCTGCGAACTGATCACAACCGCCGCCGTTGTCAGCGGTCTTGCAAGACTGCTCGCCGAAAAGCTGCTGCTGCTGAATGACCGTACCCTTGAAGACGGCGGGAACATTGAGATCAAATGAGAAACTCGATTCCATGGGAAAGGGAAAACAGAATAACGTGTGGAAGCGGGTTTGAATCCTGATAAAAAGAAGCTCTTTATCAAGAACTTATGAGACGGCTTTGCGGCGGCAGGCAGGGAACATCCGCAGCGCAGCACTCAGTCCCGGTTCCGCCCGGCGTGGCGGCAGATGGCCTCAAAGGTCTGCTCGCTCAGGTCGTGCTCCACCTTGCAGGCATCTTCCCGCGCAGTTGCCTCGTCCACGCCGAGGTAGATAAAAAACTCCGCCAGCAGCTTGTGACGCTCGTAGATCCGGGTAGCAATTTCCATGCCGGCATCGGTCAGGGTGATGAGGCCGTCGGCGTCCATGGTGATATATCCGTTTTCCCGCAGGCGTTTGGTCGCGTAGCTGACGCTTGGTTTTGTCACGCCAAGCCGCTCTGCCACATCAATGGAGCGGATGAAGCCATGCTTCTCTTGCATCATCAGCATAGCCTCCAGATAATCCTCGGAGGCTTTTTGTATTTTCACGTCTGTCTGCACCAACTTTCTTTCTTGTAGCGCCTTTGGATTGCCATAGCGTAGCATACTTTCATAGAATTTGCAAGCAACATAAGTAAGTATACAAATTTTCAAAATAAATGAGATTTCCTATTGACAAATTCGGTTAGATGCATTAAACTATGTGCGGTTAGATGCGTCTAACCAATACTTTTGGACATTAGTTAGTTTTCACTAACTAATGGGTCTGTTTGGAGGAAAATGTTATGATGCCGCTCGCTTTGGCAAAGATCGGCGAAGAAGCCATCATAAGAAAGGTCAGTGGAAGCCCGGAAATCCGGAAGCATCTGGAGGACATGGGGTTTGTCGCCGGCGGAAATATTACCGTGGTTTCCGCCATCGGCGGCAACCTCATTGTCAATGTCAAGGAATCCCGCGTCGCGATCAGCCGCGAGATGGCAACAAAAATTATGGTATAAAGGAGCGTAAGGATGAAAACACTGAAAGCAGCAAAGGTAGGCGAGACTGTCAAAATTGTCAGACTCCACGGAGCGGGCGCGGTGAAGCGCCGCATCATGGACATGGGGCTGACCCGCGGTGTGGAGGTCTATATCCGCAAGTTCGCGCCGCTTGGCGACCCGGTTGAGGTGACGGTGCGGGGCTATGAGCTCTCCATCCGCAAGGCAGACGCCGACATGATCGAGGTGGAATAAGTCTCTTTCTTCTGCGCAGGAGTTAGAGATATTGAACCGAAAAAGGAGAAGAACGATGGGTAAAGAATTGAAAATTGCCCTTGCGGGCAATCCGAACAGCGGCAAAACCACCCTGTTTAACGCGCTTACCGGCTCCAACCAGTTTGTGGGGAACTGGCCCGGCGTCACGGTGGAGAAGAAAGAGGGCAAGCTGAAAAAGCATGACGGTGTGACCGTCACCGATCTGCCCGGTATCTACTCTCTGTCCCCCTACACACCGGAGGAAGTAGTTGCCAGAAATTATCTGGTCAATGAACGTCCGGACGCGATTGTGAACATCATTGACGGCACCAACTTAGAGCGCAACCTGTACTTGACCACCCAACTGACGGAGCTGGGGATTCCCGTGGTCATCGCCATCAATATGATGGACGTGGTAAAAAAGAACGGCGATAAGATCAACACCGCCGAGCTGTCCCGGGCGTTGGGCTGCCGGATCGTAGAAGTCTGCGCACTCAAGGGAACCGGCATCATGGAAGCGGCGGAAGCTGCCATTGACGCAGCAAATAACGGCAAAACCGTCCCCATGCACACCTTTTCCGGCACGGTTGAACACGCTCTGGCGCATATTGAAGAAGCTGCCGTACATACCCTGCCGGAGGAACAGCAACGCTGGTATGCCATCAAGATTTTTGAACGGGATGACCGGGTTCTGAGCCGGCTGAAGATTGACAGCGCCACCGCAGCCCATATCGAAGAGGACATCAAGTCCGCTGAAAAGGAGCTGGACGATGACGCGGAATCCATTATCACCAACGAGCGCTATGTTTACATTGCCTCCATTCTCAAAGCCTGCTATAAAAAGAAGAACGCGGGAAAGTCGTCCGTTTCCGATCAGATTGACAAAGTCGTCACCAATCGCTGGCTGGGTCTGCCTATTTTCGCGGTCATCATGTTCCTTGTCTACTATCTGTCCATGGTGACCGTCGGTTCCGCTGCCACTGATTATGCCAACGACGGTCTCTTCGGCGACGGCTGGCATCTGTTCGGCATTGGCACCTCCGCCTACGAGGAAGCGGAGGCGCGGTACGGCGACACAGATCTGATCCTCGATGCTTTTGCCTCCGAGTACGGCACTGCGGAAATCGCAGACGCGCTGAACACGGAAGCTGAAACCTATGACGCTACCGCCGCCAAAGCCGCCTTGGATGCATTGGTCGTCCTGACGCCGGAGGACGCCGATCTGTCCTATGAGTTGGAGGATGAGGAAACGCTGGAGGTCACAGTGGTAACCGGCATCCGGAAGGCTGATCTGGAAGCGGCTGCAGCGGAATATATGAACACCGGCTATAAAGAAGCCTATGGCGCGCCCGACACCTCCGCCTATGGCGTTTGGGTGCCCGGCATCCCCGTGTTAGTGGAAAATGCGCTGGAAGCGGTCGGTGCCGCCGACTGGCTCAGCGCCCTGATCCTTGACGGTATCGTCGCCGGTGTCGGAGCGGTGCTGGGCTTTGTGCCCCAGATGCTGGTGCTGTTCCTGCTGCTGGCATTTCTGGAATCCTGCGGCTATATGTCCCGTATCGCCTTTGTTCTGGACCGCGTGTTCCGCAAGTTCGGTCTGTCCGGCAAGTCCTTTATTCCCATGCTCATCGGCTCCGGCTGCGGCGTCCCCGCCATCATGGCCTCTCGTACGATTGAAAACGAACGGGATCGTCGCATGACCATTATGACCACCACCTTTATCCCCTGCGGCGCCAAGGTGCCGTTCATCTCCATGATCGCAGGCGCCATTTTCGGCGGCTCCGCGTGGGTCGCCACCTCCGCTTACTTTATCGGCATGGCCGCAATTATCATCTCCGGCATCATACTGAAAAAAACCAGACCCTTTGCCGGAGAGCCTGCTCCCTTTGTCATGGAGCTGCCGGCCTATCATCTGCCCACAGTGGGGAATGTGCTCCGCTCCATGTGGGAGCGCGGCTGGTCCTTCATCAAGAAGGCCGGCACCATCATTCTGCTTTCCACCATACTGGTGTGGTTCATGTCTTTCTTTGGCTTTGTGGACGGCGGCTTCCGTATGCTGGCGGAAGATGAGCTGAACCATTCAATTCTGGCAGCCGTCGGCAGCGCCATCGCCTGGATCTTCAAGCCTCTGGGCTGGGGGACATGGCAGGCAACCGTCGCTTCTATCACCGGCCTTGTGGCCAAGGAGAATATCGTCGGCACGATGGGCATCCTCTACGGTGCATCCGGCAACGTGTATGCCACGCTGAACTCCGTCTTCAGCGGCATCACCGGCTATTCCTTCCTGGTCTTTAACCTGTTGTGCGCTCCCTGCTTTGCCGCCATCGGCGCCATCCGCCGCGAGATGAACAGCGCCAAGTGGACCTGGTTTGCAATCACTTATCAGTGCGGCTTTGCCTACGTCATTGCCCTGATGATCAACCAATTCGGCGGACTGTTCACCGGCAATATCAACGTCTTTGGTCTCATCGCCGCAATCGTGCTCCTCGCCCTCATGGGATACATGCTCTTCAGACCATATAAGGAAGTCTCCGGGCGAACCACCAAGCTCACGTCAAAGTAATAGAGAAAGGAGTCGATTTATCAATGTTGTCTTGGCTCACGGATCATGCTGCCACGATTGTGATATCTCTTGTTCTCGTTCTGATCGTTACCGCCATTGTTGTGAATCTGGTGAAGGGTAAGAAAAAGGGGAAGCACTCCTGCGGCGGAAATTGCGGCTGCTGCCCCATGCGTGACCCCTGCCATAAGCAGTAGTCCGGCAGTCGGGGAGACGTTTTTTCGTCTCCCCGGCTTTTTTGAAAAGCGGCGCCCACCGCACGGATATAAACCCGGCAGCGGCGGCTTTCCTTGGCAGCATCCCGCTTACTTCGGCGCACCTGAGCGGAGCAGGAGAAAAAGCATAGCGGAATTGCGGTATTCCCGCCGGAAAAGCCCGGCTTTTTTGTTTAAATCTCCGAAGTATCGCCGGAAAGGAAAAAAACGTTGACTTTTTCCCGCTTTCTATGGTAGCATGTTCGCATCCGGAAAACAAATGCACGCGACTTGTGAACTTGCACGCCGCTGCGTCACTTGTTTTACGACTGGGAAATGGAGGAATCGATATGAAAAATGAGTATTTGAACGGATTGATGGATCGAGTGATCCGCCGTAATCCTGCGGAGCCGGAATTCCATCAGGCCGTGAGGGAGGTTCTTTCCTCTCTTGCTCCCGTGATCGACGCTCACCCGGAATACGTCACACAGGGGGTCATGGAGTGCCTGGTAGAGCCGGAGCGCATCATCAAATTCCGTGTTCCCTGGGAAGATGATGCCGGCAACATTCACGTCAATCGCGGCTTCCGCGTCCAGTTCAGCAGCGCCATCGGTCCGTATAAGGGCGGACTGCGCTTCCATCCGTCGGTCTATGAGGGAATCGTCAAGTTCCTCGGCTTTGAGCAGATATTCAAGAACAGCTTAACGGGGCTGCCGATCGGCGGCGGCAAAGGCGGCAGCGACTTTGATCCGAAGGGGAAATCGGACAGCGAGGTCATGCGTTTCTGCCAGAGCTTTATGACGGAGCTGTTTAAGTACATCGGACCGGATACCGATGTGCCTGCCGGGGATATCGGCGTGGGCAGTCGGGAGATCGGTTATCTCTTCGGTCAGTACAAGCGTCTGCGCAATGAGTTTACCGGCGTCCTGACCGGCAAGGGGCTCAGTTATGGCGGAAGTCTCGTCAGAACGGAAGCCACCGGTTATGGGCTGTGCTACTTCACCGACAACATGCTCCGCGACGCCGGAAGGAGTTTTGACGGAGCGACGGTCGTAATCTCCGGCTCTGGCAACGTGGCAATCTATGCGTGTGAAAAAGCGGCGGCAATGGGTGCCAAAGTGGTCGCCATGTCTGACTCCGACGGCTTTATCCATGATGCCGCGGGGATTGATCTTGCCGTCATCAAGCAGCTCAAGGAAAAGGAGCACAGGCGGATCCGGGAGTATGTGCACACCCATCCCGATGCCGAGTATCATGAAGGCTGCCGCGGGATCTGGCAGCTTCCCTGTGACATTGCCCTGCCCTGTGCCACGCAAAACGAGCTCGACGGTCCTTCCGCCATGACCCTTATCAAAAACGGCTGCTTTGCCGTTGCCGAAGGTGCGAATATGCCCTGCACCCCGGAGGCCGTGGCAGCTTTTCAGCAGACCGGCGTCCTTTTTGCGCCGGCGAAAGCCGCCAACGCCGGCGGTGTCGCGACCTCGGCCTTGGAGATGAGTCAGAATTCCATGCGCTTCTTCTGGAGCTTTGAGGAGGTTGACCGCAAGCTCAGGACCATTATGGCGGACCTGTATAAAAATGTTTCAGCCGCCGCCGCGGAATACGGAATGGAGGGCAACCTGGCAGCGGGCGCAAACATCGCCGGTTTCCTCAAGGTTGCCGATTCGATGCTGGCCTGCGGTCTGGTGTAAGGGAGGTTCTGCGATGAATGCATATGTCAGGGAGGTTTTCGCACGGCTTGAACATCTCTACGCCAATGAAACAGAGTATCTGCAATGCATTGCAGCATGGCTGGAGATGGTGGCGCCGGCGCTGGAGCAGGATCCGAAATACGAGCGGCTGGATCTGCTCAGCCGGATGGTGGAGCCGGAGCGTATGCTCAGCTTTCAGGTCCCGTGGGTCGATGATCAGGGAAACGCTCACACCAATCACGGCTACCGGGCACAGTTCAACAGTGCCATCGGTCCATATAAGGGCGGGCTGCGCTTTCATCCGTCGGTCAATGCCGGCATCGTGAAGTTTCTCGGCTTCGAGCAGACCTACAAAAACGCCCTGAGCGGGCTCCCCATTGGCGGCGCGGCCGGCGGGGCGGACTTTGATCCAAGAGGTCGGAGCAACCGGGAGATCATGCGTTTCTGTCAGTCTTTCATGATTGCGATGTACCGCTATATCGGTGCGGATATCGACGTGCCGGCAGGAGACATCGGCGTCGGTACAAGGGAGATCGGATATCTCTACGGCGAATATAAGCGGCTCACCGGTCGGGCGGAGAGCGGCGCGCTGACCGGAAAGGGGCTGACCTACGGCGGCAGCAAGGTCCGACAGGAGGCCGCGGGCTTCGGCGCGGTTTACTTCCTGTCCCGGATGCTGGAGCATCAGCAGGAAACGCTGTCCGGCAAACGAATCGCGGTTTCCGGCTTCGGCAATATGAGCTGGGGCGTTTGCCGCAAGGCTGCGGAGTTGGGCGGCAAGGTCGTCACGCTTTCCGGTCCGGACGGGTATGTTTACGACGCGCAGGGCGTCGGAACGCAGGATAAGTTTGATTTTATGCTTGCCATGCGTGCCAGCGGAGAAGATCTTGTGGCGCCGTACGCAGAGCGCTTTGGCGCCGTATTCCACCCCGGTAAAAAGCCATGGGAGATTCCGGTTGATATTGTCATACCGTGCGCCACGCAGAATGAAATCACCGTCGAGGACGCCACGCAGATTCTGGCAAACGGCGTGCGCTACTATGTGGAGGCGGCCAATATGCCGACGACCCCGGACGCTCTGCGGCTGCTTCGGTTCAGCCCGAAGATTCTGACAGCCGGCTCCAAAGCCGCAGGCTCCGGCGGCGTTGTAGTCTCCGCGCTGGAGATGGTGCAGAACAGTCTGCGCTACAGTTGGTCAAGGAAAGAAGTCGACCGGCGTTTGCAAAGCGCCATGCATTCCATCTACGATGCCTCCGTTGTGGCGGCGGAGCACTATGGTCTCGGCTATGACCTGATCGCCGGCAACGACATTGCGGCATTCCACAAAATTGCTAACGCTATGATCGCCCAGGGTCTGTAATACTATTTTCTGATAAAAATCTTTCACTTTTATCAGAAGGGCGACGCAAAAGCCGGCGGTTTCCGGCGGCGGGATTTCCGCCGCCGGCGTTTTTTTCTCCAAAAACGCTGAGAAATCAGAATTTCCCGTGCAATCCGACTCGCACTGTGCTAAAATAGAAAAAACAAATTGCTTCGACTCATACCGGCTTCATTCGCGAAGCGGGCTTTTCTAATTTTGAAGTTATATCCGCCGCATCGCGGCAGGAAAATGAGGTGCGCCATGGATTTGTTCAACACCAAAACGCTGACGGAAGAGCTGACCTGTGCCGCGCAGACGCTGCCCGGGGCACGGGCACTGCTGGCGGACGCGGCCGCAATGGAGGATTTACAGCTTCTTTCCGGTCGTCAGCCGGATCTGTGCCGGCGCGTCTGCGCCGTCTGCCGTCCGCATCTGCAGACCGACCGGACCGCCGATGCGTGGCTTCAAGCGCTGTATGATCGGCTTTGCAGTCGGCTCTTCCCATCCGAAGATGCCGGGAAACCGGAACTGACGGACGGAGAATGTCTGTATCTGTTGGTGCTGGAATCGCTGTTCTCCCAACGGCTCGAACGGTTTGATCCGTTTACCGATCTGCTGCCGCTGGATCCGCAGGAGCAACACGGCAGCAGCGTCAGCACGGAATATATGCGCTTCCTGCAGGCGGTGCGGGATGCCCATTTTATGGCGCTGCTGCGCCTCGGGCGGGAGCTTCAGCCCTTTGACCCGGCCTCCCATACCATCGGCGTTCACAATGTCGCTGTGCATACGGCGCTCCTTGCGAAGAAGGCCGGGTTCCCGGTGGATCTGCCGCTGATTCGTGCGGCGGCGCTTGGTCATGACATTGGGAAATTCGGCTGCCGCGGCGGTGACGCCGCCCGCATTCCGTATCTGCACTACTATTATACCTGGCAGTGGTTCTGTGAGAACGGCATGGAAACCATCGGGCACATCTCCGCCAATCATTCCACATGGGATCTGGAATTTGAGAATCTGCCGATGGAGTCGCTGCTGCTGATCTATGCCGACTTCCGTGTCCGCGGTCTGCGCACCGCGGACGGCAGGGAGCAGATGAAGATCTATTCTCTGAAAGAAGCCGGCGATCTGGTCTTTTCCAAGCTCTATCATATGACGCCGGAAAAGCAGACCCGCTACCGCACGGTTTATACCAAACTGCAGGACTTTGAGCAGATGCTGCAAAGCAGCGGCGTACCGACGGAGCTGGACGCGGATGCCTTATCGCCGGTCGTGCAGACTGATTCGTCGCTGCTTTCTCCGGAGGCGGCGCTTCGCGCACTGCGGAATATGACACTGCGCGGCAGCATCGCACTGATGCACACCATCAGCACCGACAAATCCCTTGAGCTGCTTTTGGAGCAGGCAAAGGG
The DNA here is from genome assembly GCA_946059285.1 of uncultured Clostridia bacterium. The sequence continues at coordinate 6,031 of CAMGMW010000005.1, read as the reverse complement.
AGAAAAGAATTTACAGCGAATCCGAACCTACCTGCTTCTGCTGGAGGAATTCAGCACCTATATGACTCGGGCGAACAAGCAAAAAACACTGCTGCTGCTTTATGAGCTGCTGATGCACCCCGACGGCGACGTGCGCCGCACCGCCGGACGGATCATGGGGCAAATTCTCGCCAACAGCGGACCGAAATACCGAAAAGAACGACCCCAGTCCGCAAAATCCGACACGATGACGCCGACCATGATGACCCTTCTGTCCGAGTCGGTGGAGCTGTGGCAGTACTATATTGCCCAATGCCTGCATCCGGACCGGAGGATTTCGCCCAAGCACGCCATGCGCATTTCCAATTCCCTCAAGACTATCTGCGAGCATCTGTTTTCCTCCTGCGGTGAGAAGGAGGCACAGCGGCTTCTGGAACCGTTGCTGACGCAGGTGATGCAGGCAGAGGGTCCTGACCGCTTTGTTCTCATTGACGCGCTGTGCCATGTGCCCTGCCGGTATCTGCGTGCCGAGCAGTGCGAACCGCTGATCCAAAGGCTCGCCGGGATCCTCGGCAGTGACGAAGTACCGCTGGATATGATCATCCTGCACTGCCTGGAGCGGATGCAGCAGCTTGAGAAGCTGAGACCAACCGTCCAGCAGGTGCTTCTGACCTATGAGCCGCCGCAGGGAGAGTATCAGGCAGCGCTCCTTCATCTCAGAGGCGTGCTGCTGGGGCAACCCTTCAAGCCGCTCAGCGACCAACAGCTTTCTCAGATCCACCTGAGCAATCTGAAAAACGCCGTCCACTGGACGATCAAACTCGAGCAGATGCAAATGCTGTGCAGGCATGTGAAGGAACAGCCGCAAAGTGCTTTTCATACCGCGATGCATCTGTCCAATCTGATGTCTGTCAGCGAGCATCTGCCGGTGCGGGAGGCGGCGGGCAGACATCTGCTGGAAATTGCCTCCGCGCTGTCGGTGGACCAGATCAACGAAATCACCATTGACCTGATCCGTGAACTGGAAAACGGTCAGGAGCAGATTTCCCTGTTCATCGCACCCTATCTGGGCAGACTGCTGTGCCTGCTGCCGGATAAAGAGCTGCAGGAGGCTGTCAACCAGCTGGAGGACCTGTCGCGGGGCGCCTCCGCGCTTCCTGCGCAGGTCGCAATGCACACCCTGGGCGAGGCAATCAGTGCTCTTCCGGAGAGCCAGTCCGCCGTGCTTGACCGGATCATCGGCATCCTGATGACCGGCATCAGCCACTATGAATCCGCGATTCATCAGACCGCGCTGTACATTTTGTGCCGCGGAATTTTCGGGAACAGTCAGATTTCCCTGGAATACCGCCACGATATCTTTGTGCGGCTGCATAAAAAACTGCTTACCATCCTCTCGGAGCCGCGGAAGGGGAATCTGACCTTCTTTAACCGCGCCGCCATGCTCAACCATCTTTACCGCTTTATTGTCCAGCAGGAGACGGAGCACGGTTCCTTCCGCTTCGCAGCGCAAAAGCCCGCCGCCTTTTTCCCGGGCACTTTCGATCCTTTCTCCGTCGGTCACAAGCAGATTGTGGAGGAGATCCGGGCACGCGGCTTTGAAGTCTATCTGGCGGTAGACGAGTTCTCCTGGAGCAAGAAAACGCTGCCGAAGCTGCTGCGGCGGAAGATCGTGGGAATTTCCATCGCCGACCAGCCGGATACCTATCTGTTCCCCGACGACATCCCGATCAACATTGCAATGCCGGAGGATCTGGCGCTGCTGACCAAGCTGCTGCCGGATCGGGAGCTGTATCTGGTGGCGGGCAGCGATGTCATCGCCAATGCCTCGGCTTATCGACAGGCGGGTCCCGGCAGCGCGGCGACTTATCATCATATCATCTTCTGCCGCGACGGAACCAACAGCAGTCATGCCGAGCTTTCCGCCATTTTAAAGGGCAAGTTGCAGCTTTTGTCGCTGCCGCCTTTCTATGAGACGGTCAGCTCCACCAGAATCCGTGAGTCCATTGACCGGAAGCTGGATATTTCCATGCTGGTTGACCCGGTGGTGCAAAACCTGATTTATGAACAGGGGTTGTACATCCGTTCTCCGGAGTCAAAAAGTCTTTTGCAGCCTCAGGAGCTCAGCTTCCGACGCTTCAGAAGCCCGTCTCCGGATGCTCCGGAAGCGTTGAACCAAAAGCTCTACGGCGCGAAAGCGCCTCTTGCGGTAGCCCTCTATACACGCTCGGATTCATTAGAGGGCTGGGCCTTCGGACGCACCATCGTTTTGGACGAACTCTACGGTGTGCTTGGCTCTCTGCAGGCCGCCAGCTATGTGCGCAGACACGCCTCCGGGCTGCTCCTGTGGATCGACACCGTGCATGTGCTTGGGAATTCTCCGCAGGAATTCTCCCGGATGCTGCTCAACGAGCTGCTGGCCCGCAGTCTGGAAAGCGGACCGACCTACGCCCTGTGCCGCTGCGGCAAGGAGGATACGCAGCTGCGGCAGGCAATCCGCCAACTGGGCTTTGTTCCGGCCGACAGCGAAGATATTTTCTATGTGGACATGCGCGCACCGATGATCATGCTGCAGGACGCCATGCTCCGCATCAAAAAGCCCCATCACGACGAGCCCTCCGTCCGGCAGGCGGTCATGCAGGCTCGTCCCAAGCTGCGCCGTGCGCTGAATCAGATGTTTCCGGGGAAGCTGCTGCTATGCTTCGACTCGGAGATGCTCAATCAGGCGCTGATGGAGCGCATCGAAAAAGTAAATCAGGTGCAGGGTATGCCGGAGGGCACACGGGCGCTCGGTCCCTATATGTGCGTCCCATATGGCAAGATCTTCTCCGACGAAATCGTGCCAAACACGGTAACGAAGAGCCTGCACGTGGAAAAATGCTTTCATCCCAGTCTGCGGAGCTTCGAAATTATGGAGTATCCGGGCTATTCGCTGCTGAAAAATCAGGTGCGCACCCTCAAATCCTTCCACCGACCCATCATTCTGGTCGACGATCTGCTCCACAAGGGATATCGGATCGATAAATTGGATAAAGTATTCCGGAGCGAGGATCTCACCATACAGCGGATCATTGTTGCGTTGATGTCGGGCTATGGGCGTGATCTGATGCGGCTGCAGAACCGGCAGGCGGAGTGCGAGTATTTTATCCCGAACCTTCACTACTGGGTCACGGAGAGCCTGCTGTATCCGTTCATCGGCGGCGACAGCATCGGCGAGCGCCCCGAAAAGGAGCATATGCTTCCGTCAGTGAATCTGATCCTGCCCTATTGCTATCCGAATTTCTTTGCAGACGCGACAGAGGAAAGCGTGCAGAACCTGTCCAAGACGGCGCTGGAGGGCGCACTGCAAATCCTCCGGGCGCTGGAGCAGGCGCATCAGGCCCTGTTCAGCACGACTTTGACCATCCGGCGTCTCAGCGAGGCGCTGCAGCTGCCGCGCCTTCCGGACAAAGGCAGCTATATGGACTATAACTTCAACCGGCCGGCCTCGGATTACCTCGAAGAAGATCTGGCGCAAATCGACCGGATGTGCCGAAGGGAGCGTCATCTGCCATGATGTTGAAACAATGGAATCAGTTTTGTCTTTGCGGAGAGCAATCTCAGTTTCCGGAGGGCAGTGTTCCGGTCGCGCAGCCGTTTTCCCCGCTGGTATTTTTAGTCCGCCGCGATCCGCTCATAAGCCGGGGCATGTTTGCAATTCAGAGCCTGCAGGAATTGTACGAGACGGAATCGGTCGCCTGCCTGAGACCGTGCGGCGAAGCGATCCCCGCCAAGATGCCCCGGTCACTGGAGCAGTTTGTCCGCGAACACGGCGCCTGCGTACTGAATACGGCTTTTTCCAACTGCTTTTCTTATCTGCTGGCTTATTTTTCCGGCAAGCGCAGGAACTACCGTGTCACTTTGGTCGGTCTCGGCGATGTGGGCGGTACGGTGTTGACCGGTCTGAAACTTCTGGGACACGAGATCAGTGAAATCGCCATATTTGACCCGAACGAAGCCCTGTGCGAACGATATGAAATGGAGCTGAATCAGGTGCTTCGGGAACAGGACACGCTGCCGCTGCCCAAGGTGAGCATATGCCCAAAAGATCGCCTGTTCGACTGCGACCTGTTCGTCTTTTCTGCATCAAGGGGCGTTCCCGGACTGGATTCCAATGTGCACGATGTGCGTATGGCACAGTTCTCCGCGAACCGTGCTATGCTGGAGCTTTATGCGCGCAAGGCACGTCAGACCCGCTTTACGGGTCTGTTTTGCCAGATTTCCGATCCGGTCGACCATCTGTCACGGGCGGTTTTTCTGGAGAGCAACCGTAATGAAGCGGGTGTGCCGGATTTCGCGGGGCTGCTTCCCGAGCAGGTGCAGGGCTTCGGTCTCGGGGTCATGGCGGCCCGGGCTGCCTACTACGCGGAACGGGAGGGCATTGACTTCTCCGCCGGTCGTGTCTATGGACCGCATGGAAACGGGCTGATCGTGGCAAACTGCTGCGGGGCGGGCTATCAGGATGCACTGTCCCGTCACCTCACGCAGATGACACAATCAGCCAATCTCCAAGTACGGGCCCTGGGATACAAGCCCTATATCGCGCCGGGTCTGTCCTCCGCGGCTGTCAGTCTCCTGCGGCTTCTGCGGGGGCAAGCGCATTTCGGCGCTATCGCGTTGGACGGCGCATACTTCGGATGCGTCAGCCGCTTCACCGAGCAGGGGCTGCTGCTGCAGCGGGAAGAAATCTGCGACGCCCTCATGGAGCGGCTCTTACAAACGCACCAAATGCTGCGGAGGTTTGATTACTCATGACGGAACCCTTGTTTCTGGTACGCATCGGTACCGGCGACCGGTTGGAACGCGCATTGGACTTTGCCCTGCGGGGGCTGCCGGTGCGGGAGCTAGCAGCCGCGCAGCTTGCAGAAAGCGGCACCGGCAGGCGGCTTTTATTCGCGGTCAGAGTGGACGCCTATGGTCCCGATGAGTCCTTCCTGCGGCTGCTGCGCCTGCTGCGGCAGCGACCCGAATGTCTGAACGGCAGCAGCGCGGGGATTGTCGTGGACGGCGCCGGCGAGCTTTATACCAAGCAGACTGCGCAGGAGCTGGCATTGGCAGCTAATCTTGCCGGCTGTGCACTGCCGGGCAAACCTCTGGTGGAGGGAACCGGGTCCCTGTATAATCAGCACATTCTTGCCGCACAACTGCAAAAGACGTGGGAAGAGACCTATTTCCATCAGGTCCGTTCCCTGGTTCAGCGGCTGCTTGCCTTTACTCCGCCGGTATTCGAGCATCCGAGGCTCCTGATGCTCCACGCTTCGGACAATGAACGCTCCAATACCCTGTGGTTGGGACGCCATGTGCTCAGCCGCCTCCCAGATTGCTTTGCGCGGCAGGAAATCTCTCTGCAAAACGGTACGATCTACGATTGCCGCGGCTGCTCCTATGAAACCTGCCTCCATTTTGCACGGAACAGCACCTGCTTTTATGGCGGCGCAATCTCACAGCAGATCCTGCCGGCCATCGCGGAAAGCGACGTCCTGCTCTTTCTATGCCCCAACTACAATGACGCCGTCAGTGCAAACCTTACGGCTCTCTTTAACCGGCTGACCAATTTGCTGGTACGCCAGGACCTGTTCAATAAATATTTGTTTGGAATCGTGGTTTCCGGGTACTCCGGCAGCGATCTGGTGGCAAAGCAGCTTTTGGGCGCCATGTGCTTCAACAAGACCGCCATTCTGCCGCCCAACTTCTGCCTGATGCAGACTGCTCACGATCCGGGCTCTGCCAGCCGGGCAGCCGGCATTGAGGAAAAGCTGGATCGGTTCGCGGCAGGCATCTCGCGGGTCGCACTGTAAACACACAAAGCGCGCAGGTTTCGCACGGACCGGCTTATTGCTGGGTATCCGTATGCACAACCACATATTGCTTCTGTGCTTCTATGTAAGTGATCTTACTTAGGGGGACAAGTTCAGTCTGCCGGTCAAAGGAAATGGCAATCTGCTTTTCATTCTTACTTAGGGAACCTCTGAATAATTCGGCAAGAGCTGGTGACGAGGGATTTTGGCTCAGC
>CAMGMW010000004.1 GCA_946059285.1 uncultured Clostridia bacterium | reverse complement strand
AATAGTATTAAACAAAATTAAATGGATTCTTAATTTCGTCGCCCCAGAGGGAGGTAGCGGTGCGCCACATCGCTTTGGCGTGGATACGATCATGCCAAAGCAGCCGCCGCAGGAGTTTTCGGACGGTCCATTCCTCGCCGTTTGCGGCGGTATAGACACGGTCGGACAGGAACAGCTCCCCTTCCTCCAGCTCGGACAGAAGGTGCATCCGATTGACATACAAATCGGGCATGTTTTCCAAGCGAAGACCGATTGCCGAGGCGTAATGGGCGGTAAACCGATTGACGTGTTCATACATCTGGCGCGGCGTACGGGGCGCGGTGCCATAAAAGGTCCTGCGAAGCGGGCGCCCGGAGATATCCGGGTGGGAAATGCTGCAATAGAGCGTATGGAAATCGCGTGCGGACTTCAGTACCAGCAGTTTCAGCGATTCATACTCTTCCCCGGACAACGGTATGCGTTCCGAATCAAAGAGCACATCGGTGTCCGCGTCACACATCTGCCGTTCCGACAGTCGTCGCTGGACGATTTCTACCTCCGCCGTGTCGGGCGGCGCGGTGCCGAGCCAGCGAAAATAGCTGCGCAGCTCTCCGCCGAACTTCGCCAAAGCTTCATTTTCCGTGGTGCCCCTGACGTAGGCGCCGGGATAATCGATGGCAAAGATCAGGAACCCCAACTCATTATATTCGCAGACAGCTTTGATTTTCATGGCAATCACTCCTGTATCGGCGTGCTTAATACAACATCCGCCGGAATATCGTGCGGCTGTGTCGGAATCTGCCGGAAAAGCTGAAAATCATAACAAAGCGCGATGGTGGGATGCGGGTGAGAGGCAAGAAACCGGTCATAGAAGCCCCCGCCGTAGCCCACACGGTGCCCCCGCAGATCAAATGCCAGTCCGGGCAGCAGCACCAGAGCGGCTGGATCGTCCGCTTCCGGCGCGTCGGCGGGCGGCGCGGGAATGCCGCGCTCGCCGGTCTCAATGCCGGAAAGGTCCTGCAGCCAGAGAAAGCGTATTTCGCTTCCAAAGATTCTCGGTGCTGCAATGCGCTTTCCGTCCGCCAGCGCACGGCGCAGAATCGGAAGCGTGCGTACCTCCTGATTATAGCTCAGGTAGCCGTACACGCTGTCTGCCTTCCGGTAGAGCGGGTGGTCAAAGAGCTGCTGCGCCAGAACCGCAGAAGCGGCTTCGATCTGCGCGGGTGACAGCGCCCGCTTTTGTGTGCGGATATGCTGCCGCAAGGCTTGTTTGTCTATCATTGATAGGAATACAACGCCGCTTTGAGGTGCCGCAGGAAGGCGTCGCGATCCAGCTTCAGGAGCACAAGGGCGTTTTTCTCCTCAAACTGATGGTCGCTGTAAAGATCGGTGACCGTTTTACCGAGGGTGATATCGCCCTGCGTTTCAACGAATACGCCTGCCTCCTGACCGGAAAACAGTTCCGGATGGGCAAGATACATCAGCGGACAGGTGTCGTGCATGCTGACGCCCGGCAGTCCGAACACATCGTGACAGAAATGTTCCGCCGTGTGGGTACATTCCCGCGTGAAGCGGGTGACCGCCGTGCCGTGTGCGCCGATCTCATCCAGATCCGCCGGGGTCAGATATGCCTGCAGGGTCACATCCAGTCCGCACATCACGATGGGAACTCCGGACCGGAACACGGTCTGTGCCGCGTCGGGATCGGCATAGATGTTGAATTCGGCACTGGGGGTGGTATTTCCGCCGACTGCCGCGCCGCCCATGATCACGATGCGGTGCAGAAGCTGCGGCAGCTCAGGATGGGTAACCAGTGCGGTTGCAACATTGGTCAAGGGTCCGACCGCGACCAGCTCCAGCGTGCCGGGGTATTGCTTTGCCGTGCGGTAAAGGGCGTCCCATGCCGGTTCGCTCTGCGCTTCCCGACTCGGCTCCGGCAGCACGGCGCCGCCCAGACCGTCCTCGCCGTGGAACATGACGGCGCTGTGGTATTCACGCAGCCACGGCTGCGCGGCACCGGGGTACACCGGGTAATCCGCGCCCATCAGGTCGCAGAGTTTTAAGGTGTTGCGCGTTGTTTTTTCCAGCGGCACATTGCCTGCAACGGTGCTAATGCCGACGATTTGCAGTGTGTCCAGACGGTGTGCGACCAACAGAGCGATCGCATCATCCACACCGGTATCACAATCGATCCAAACAGGCAGCTTGTTCATCTTGCGCCCTCCTTATCATATGCCCTGACCGCCTCTACCAGCAGGTCGGCAAAGCCCTGCCGGTCAATGCCTGTGATTACATGGGCGTTGGGCTGATGTCCGGTCACGCCGAAGCGATCGCCGACCGTCGTGCCGCGGCAGTATTCGCCCTTTGTTTCGATCTGTACATACATTTCCTGCATTTCCAGCAAGTCCGGGCGGAGCAGCGCCGTAACGGCGACAGCGTCATGTACCGGCGCCCCGGGATAGCCCAGAGAGCGGTGGAAGCCGTAGAAGAATTCCAGCCAGTCCGCGACGACACAGGCGACATGATTGCCCACGGCGCGGATGCGGTTGAAGTCCTCCGGGAAAATCAGGGCTTTTTCGGTCACGTCCAGCCCTGCCATATAGATGGGAACGCCGGAGCGGAATACGATGTCCGCCGCCTCGGGGTCCACCAGAATGTTGAATTCCGCCGCACAGGTCCAGTTGCCGTAGGCGATGCCGCCGCCCATGAGACTGATGCAGTCGATTTTTGGCTTCAGCTCCGGATACGCGAGCAGCAGCGCGGCAATATTGGTCAGCGGACCGGTCGGAACGAGACAGACCGGACGGTCGCTCTCCCGAAGGATCTTTGCCATCAGTTCCACGGCGCGAAGCTCGCTTGGCTCCATCGCCGGCTCCGGCAAAACGGGACCGTCCAAGCCGGTGTTGCCATGAACGGTAGGGGCAATGATAGGAGCGGAAAACAGCGGCGTGGGTCTTCCCTTGCCGATGGGACATTGAAGCCCAAGCAGCGTACAGATCCGCAGGGTATTATAGGTGGTTTTTTCGATCGTCTGGTTGCCGCAGACGGAGGTCACGGCGCGGATGTCCAGCAGTGGGCTGGAGCCTGCCAGCATCCAGGCGATCGCATCATCGTGACCCGGATCACCGTCGAGAATGACGGGACGCTTTTCCGGCATGAAATCAAGTCCTTTCGTTGATAAATCAGACTGCTGCAGAATGTCCGATTCTGCAGCAGCCCCGTTGTGCAAATTACTTTGCCGCCTTTTCGGCTGCCTTGTGCAGCGCGGCAGCGGAATGGCGTTTTGCCTCCTTGCGGCGCTTGCCGAGGGCAAAGATCACAAGACCGATAATGGTGACCAGATACGGAATCGGAGAGGCAAGGTTGGAGTCAAGTCCGACAGACGAGAACTTGATACCCAGTGCCTGCGCAAAACCGAAGATCATGGCGGAGAACATGGAGCCGAGCGGCTCGCCGTTCCCCATTGCCTGCGCAGCCAGCGCGATAAAACCGCGGCCGGCAACCATATCCAGCGACCAGCCCATGGCATACGTCATGGACATGAACGCGCCGCCGAAGCCGGCCATCAGACCGGACAGACCGATGGCGGTATAGCGCACCTTCTGGACGCTGACGCCTACGGAGGAGGCAGCGTTGGGGTTTTCGCCTACGGAACGGAGATTCAAACCGAGCGAGGTTTTGTAGAGCATGAACCACACGACAAAGACCAGCGCAAAGGCAAGGTAGGTCAGCAGCGAATGCCCCGAAATCACCTTCCCCACAAACCCCACAACGGGGATGTCCTCGATCAGCGGGATATTAATGGTGGGGATCTGGAGCTTGCTGGTGATAAACTCTGTGGTGGAGGTATATGCCTTTCCCTCGGTCAGCTTGGTGATGACCTTCACAAGGAAGATCGTGCCGCCGGAGCCGATCATGTTAACCGCGATACCGACGAGAATGATGTTTGTTTTCAGGTTGAAGGCGAACACGCCCATCAGCAGGGCAACAACGGTACCGCAGACCAGCGCCACCAACAGACCGACGAACCAGAGCCCGGTCCAGTAGGCGGTCAGGGATCCAAAGAGGGCGGAGATCATCATGATGCCCTCAAGACCGATGTTGCAAATGCCGGCCTTTTCGACGATGACAGCGGCGAGCGTGGCAAACAGGATCGGGGCGCTGATGCGGAGGATGGAGGAAAAGAACTCCGGGGTCAGGATGGAATTCAGCACATTACTCATTCGTTACAGCCTCCTTTTTGGATGCTTCCTGTGCGGCGCGCATCAGCTCCCGCTGCGTGCTGCGGACGACGAGCTTCTGACGGTAACGGGACAGGAACTGCTCAGCAGCAAAGAACAGGAAAATGACCGCCTGAATGATGTCGATCAGCTGTGACGGAACGCCGGAATGGACAGACATCAGGTCACAGCCCTTGTTGAGATATGCCATAAAGAAGGCGGCAAACGGAACGAAAATCGGATTATTTCCTGCCAGAATTGCGATGGTGATACCGGTCCAGCCGTAGCCCGGCAGTGAGCTCCAGGAGAAGGTGGGATAACGGCCGAGCATTTCGATACCGCCGCCGAGACCCGCCAGCACGCCGCCGATTACCTGTGAAAAGACGATGACGGAGCCGACGCGGATACCGGAGTACTTTGCAAAGTCCTTGTTGATGCCGATCATGCGGATGGCATAGCCCCAGCGAGTGCGGAACATGAACAGGGCGACAATCACCACAAAAATGATCGCGATCACGAAGCCCCATGACAGCTTCGAGCCGTCGTTGACAAGCTGAGGCAGCGCGGAGGTGGATGCAAAGGGGAAGGACTGGATCTGTCCCTTGCTCTTGTCGGCCAGATGGGAATTCATCCGGTATTTGCTGACGTACATGATAACGTAGTTGAGCATCAGTGTGCAGACCATTTCGGACACGTCCAGCTTCGCTTTCAGAATGCCGGGCAGGAACATGAGCAGACCGCAGGCGATGGCACCCATGAGGATGCAGAAGACCGCGTGGAGACCTGCCGCCATCGGGACATAGACCGCGCACATAGCGGCGACAAACGCGCCGAGCATCGTGCCGCCTTCCGCGCCCATGTTGAACTGGTTGGCGGAGAACATAACGCACACCGCGAGACCGGTGAAGATGGTCGGGATCATACCGGCGAGAATATCATGGAAGTTTTTACTGCTGAATTGACCGCTGCTCTTGAAGAGCGGGCGGATGAGTAGATTTAAAAGCGCATCGCCGGTGGCGGCGAGCTTGTCCATAAAGGATTCGCCCTCCGCGCTGATGAACACCAGCACCATGGCAACCAGAAGGGAGATCAAAATCGCCAATGTACCGCGGATGACGCTGAACGCAAGTTTCCCTTTTTTAGTCATGGCAAACCCTCCTGATCTGCTCCGGAGTCTGAGTTTTCAGACCGAGCATGTATTCGCCCATCAGCTCATCGTTGAGATCGGCGGTGTCCTCGAAGTAGGCGGCGATCTTGCCGCCGTACATCACGATTAGGCTGTCGGACAGCTCCATGACCTCATTCAGGTCGGCGGAGACCAGCAGCACTGCGATGCCGGAGCGCGATAGCTCAACCAGCTTCTTTCGAATGAATTCCGTCGCGCCCACGTCAATGCCGCGGGTGGGCTGGTCAGCGATGATGAGTACGGGATTATTGGAGAACTCACGGGCAACGACGACCTTTTGAATGTTGCCGCCAGAGAGCATGTTGACCTTCTGGTTGCCCGACTTGCACAGAACGGTGTATTCCTTGATCAGTGTGTCGGAGAGTTCGTGAATTTTCTTCATATGGAACAGCGGACCGTTGTTCAGTTCCTTGCTGCCGCAGCGATCAGAGATGAGGTTTTCCTCAATGGAGGCGTTGCCGGCAATTCCGTAAAGCATACGATCCTCCGGTACGAGAGAAACGTGCTTTTCGCGGATCTTGCTCTGCGGCATACCGAGGATGTTTTCGCCGTTGACGGTGGCTGCGCCTGCGTTGGGACGGTTCAGGTTGAAGAGCATATCCACCAGCTCTTTCTGCCCGTTGCCCTCCACGCCTGCGATTCCGAGGATCTCGCCGCGGCGTACGTCAAAGGATACCTTGTCGAGCATCTTTTTGCCCCATTCGTTGACGTATTCCAGATCGCGCACACGCAGGACCGCATCGGTCGGCTGAGCGGGATCCTTCTGCACCGAAAGGATGACGTCGCGCCCGACCATCAGGCGGGAGATCTCCTGCGGCGTGACATCGGCGGTGTTGTGGGTGCCCATGTACTTGCCGCCGCGCAGGATCGACAGCCGATCGGTAATCTGCATGATCTCGTTGAGTTTATGGGAGATAAAGATGATCGTATATCCCTGTTCTTTCAGGTGAATCAGCTCTTTAAAGAGCTCTGTGGTTTCTTGGGTAGTCAGGACGGCCGTCGGCTCGTCCAGGATCAGAATTTTTGCGCCGCGAACCAGCGCCTTCAAAATTTCAACCTTTTGCTTCATGCCCACGGGGATATCCATGACCTTCGCATTGGGGTCAACATGGAGGTTGAATCGCTCCGCGTATTCCTCCGTGAGCTTGACCGCCTTTGCACGGTCGATGACAAAGCCTGCTTTTTTCGGCACCATGCCGAGCACCATGTTTTCCGCAACGGTGAGACTCGGAACCAGCATAAAGTGCTGATGCACCATGCCGATGCCGTGTGCGATGGCGACCGTGGGAGAGGTCAGATTGACTTTCTTGCCGTTGACACGGATTTCGCCGCTGGTCGGCTGCTCCAGACCAAACAGCATTTTCATTAAGGTGGATTTGCCGGCACCGTTTTCGCCCATGAGCGCATGGATCTCACCCTTGCGCACGCAAAAATCGACATTTTGGTTTGCGGCAATGCCGTTGGGATAGACCTTGGATATCCCGTGCATTTCTACGACATATTCGCAGTTGTTTTCTGTCATAGCTTGGTCCCCCTGTTTGCCTGCCGTCTTCGGCAGGCACGCTTTCCGAGAATGGTGGAAAATCTGCGAGCCCGCTGCGCCGCAGAGGCAGCGCAGCGGGCTGATTTAGAACGCTATGTAATTGGCGAAGCAATTACGGACGGACAGACTCGCGCAGAGCAACGAGATCGCCGCTGGTGTCGGAGATCGCGGACGGAACAACGACGGAGCCGTCCAGAATCGCATTCTTTGCGGACTCAACCGCTGCCTTGGTTTCGTCGGAAGCATAGGTGGCAAAGTTCTTGTCGGTCACGATGCCAACGCCGCCCTCAGCGATACCGAGGTTGATTTCGGTGCCCCAATAGGTTCTGCCTGCATCCCACTCGTCGAAGAACCAGACCAGAGACTGACCGATGTTCTTCAGACCGGAGGTCAGGGTAATGGCGGCCAGATCCGAGGAAAGTGTCAGCTCCTGGTCGGAGTCGACGCCGATGAACCATGCCTTGCCGGTTTCCAGAGCGGCTTCCGCAGCGCCGTTGCCGGCATTGCCTGCAACGCCCCAGATGATGTCGCAGTGGTTGTCATTGATCATGGACAGACCGTATTCCTTTGCGATGGCGGTGTCGACATAGTCGTTGGTGTAGCGGGTATCGACCTTGATGTCGGGAACAACGGACTGTGCGCCGAGGATGAAGCCATAGAGGAAGTCGTTGATGACGGGGCTGTCAACGCCGCCGACAAAGCCGACAACGGCTTCTTCGTTCATGTTGACGATGTTGGTATCGGTGGTCATGCAAGCTGCATAGACGCCGACAAGATAGCCCATGTCATTCTGCTTGAAGCTCATGTTGACAACATTGGCGTTTTCGCCGACATAGGTGGTGTCGTCATAGATCAGGAACTTCTGATCAGGGTACGCCGTTGCGACTTCCTTCAGATAGTCGGGCATCTGATAGGTGCCGCAGATGATGAGGTCATACTCGCCGGATTCGGCAACTTCGTAGAGGTTGCTGAGCCAGCCGGGCTGATCCTCGTCCGTGCCGCCCATTTCGATGGTCTTGTACTCGATGCGGCCGGCTTCCTTCAGTGTCGCGAGACCGGACTCACAGGAGTCGAAGAAAGACTTGTCGCCCAGGTTGCCGTTGACGAGGTTGCAGACCTTGTAGACCTTGCCGTCGTCGGGCGTATCCGGGGTATCCGGATTGTCGGGGGTATCGGAGGAGGGATTGGGATCCACGCCCGGATCCTCCTCGGTGGTCTTGCAGCCTGCAAACAGGCACAGAACCATCACAAGAGCCAGAAGCAATGCAATGAGTTTTTTCATTTTGTTTTCCTCCATAAATTAATCGCGTCTCCGAGTGTTATACGACTCGGATGCGATATAATTGTAACTCATGACTGAGGAAAAGTCAATTCCCTGACGAAATTATGTATAATTTTACTAAAATGCAGAAGTTATTTTGTACAATTTTTACAGGCTTTCCTTGAGCGGCAATTCTTGACGAATTTATCCCGGCGCGGTATCATAATATATATATCCATATCTGGAGGAGATCACATGCCAAAGCCATTTGCGAAGATCGATCTGCATCTGCATCTGGACGGCTCAGTCCTGCCGGAGACGGCATGGGAGCTGGCGAAGCTGCAGGGCGTTGCCGTGCCGGCGGACACGCTGGAGGAATTCCGCCATTTTCTGATCGTCTCTGCGGACTGCCGCAGCGTCAACGAGTATCTGAAGCGGTTTGAGCTGCCGCTGCAGATTTTACAGGACGCGGAAAGCCTGACAAGGGTGACAAAGGAACTGATCGGGCTGCTTGCATCGCAGGGGCTTGCCTATGCGGAGATCCGCTTCGCACCGCAGCTGCACCTGCGTCGGGGCATGACGCAGCGGGACGCCGTTGAGGCGGTGCTGGCGGGCAAACGGGAGGCAGACAGGCTGTACCCGTCTATCCGCACCGGTATTTTGCTGTGCGCCATGTGCATCGGACCGGAGAGCGCGAATGAGGCGGAGAACTTTGAAACTGCCACGCTTGCCGCGGAATATCTCGGCAGCGGCGTGGTCGGCTTTGACCTTGCCGGTGCGGAGGGAGTTGTCCCCCTGCGCAATTTTGCGCCGGTTTTCGACCGGGCAAGGGCGCTGGGCGTGCCCCTCACCTGCCACGCGGGGGACAGTCAGGGACCGGATACCGTGCGCGACGCGCTGGACTTTGGCGTAAAACGCATTGGGCACGGACATCATATTTTTGAGGACCCCGCGCTATGCCGCCGCGCCATTGACGAGGGCATCACGCTGGAGATCTGTCCCACGAGCAACATCCAGTGCCAGACCCAGCCGTCCTACGAGGCGCATCCGGCGAAGCGCCTGCTGGATATGGGGATGCGGATCACGATCAACACGGACAACATGATTCTTTCCGGGATCAATCTGGACACGGAGTATGATCACTGTCTGCGGGAAATGGGCTTTACGCCGGAGGATCTTTGGAAAATGCTGCATTATTCCGCCGACGCTGCTTTTGTATCTGAACAAGTGCGGCAGGAGCTGCACGCAAGACTGGATGAAGAAAGGGGAACTCTGCCATGCTGCAACCGCACATCCAATTAGATGAGACACTTAACATCCGCTATGCCATCTTGCCCGGAGACCCCGCCCGCGTCGGACGGATCGCGGCGCATTTGGACAATGTACGCGAACTTGCGTTCAACCGTGAATACCGCAGCCTTCGCGGAGAATTCCGCGGCGTTCCGGTGCTGGCGCTGTCCACCGGCATCGGCGGCGCGTCGATGGCCATCGCGGTGGAGGAGCTGAAGAACATCGGCGTGACCCACCTGATCCGTATCGGTTCCTGCGGCGCGATCCGCAAGGGCATCGGACTGGGCGAGCTGATCCTGGTCAGCGGGGCCGTGCGCGACGATGGCGCCTCAAAAACCTATGTGCCGGAACAGTATCCCGCCGTGCCGGATACCGGTTTGCTGTTTGACTGCATCGCCGCCGCGAGCGAGCGCGGCGTGAAATTCCACGTCGGTCTGGCCCGTAGCCATGACAGCTTTTACATCGACAATGAGGAGCAGGTCAGCGCCTATTGGGGCGCCAGGGGCGTGCTCGGTTCGGATATGGAGACTGCCGCACTCTTTACCATCGGCAGACTGCGCGGGCTGAAAACCGCGAGCATTCTCAATAACGTAGTGGTCTGGGGCGGCGATACCGCGGATGCGATCGGTTCGTATGTTGACGGTGAAAGCCTGACCGCGCAAGGCGAGCGGGACGAAATTCTGACCGCGCTGGAGGCTTTTGTTCGTGCAGAGGAGGAAAACGCATGAAAGCTGTTGTATTTCAGGAAAAGGGAAAAATGGCGCTGGAGGAGCGCCCGAAGCCGAAATTGCTGCATCCGAAGGATGCCATCGTCCGTGTGACGCTGACCTCCATCTGCTCCAGCGACCTGCATATTAAGCACGGCGCGGTGGAGCGTGCGAAGCCGGGCGTCATCGTGGGGCACGAGTTTGTCGGCGTTGTAGAGGAGATCGGCTCCGCCGTGACGAAGCTCACGGTGGGTCAGCGGGTGGCGGCCAGTGTGGAGACCTTCTGCGGGGAGTGCGATTTCTGCCGCCACGAACGGGTGAACAACTGCACCGATCCCGATGGCGGCTGGGCGCTCGGCTGCCGCATCGACGGCGGACAGGCAGAATATGTACGGGTGCCGTACGCCGACAACGGTCTGACACCCATTCCCGACAGCGTGACGGATGAGGCGGCGATCTTTGCGGGCGATATTCTCTCCACCGGCTTCTGGGCGGCGGAGATCGCGGATATTTCCGCCGGAGATACCGTCGCCGTGCTCGGAGCGGGCCCGACGGGGCTTTGCACCTTGATGTGCACCCGCCTGTATTCTCCGGCGAAGACCATCGTGGTGGATGTTGATGACGAGCGGATGGCGCTCGCAAAGAAGCAAGGGCTGGCGGATGTGTGCCTGAATCCGCTGCGCTGCGACGTGGAGCGTGAGGTGCTGCGGCTGACGAACGGACGCGGCGCGGACGCGACACTGGAGGTCGCCGGCGGAAAGAATACCTTTGATCTGGCGTGGCGCATTGCCCGCCCCGCCTCAACGGTCTGTGTAGTGGCGCTGTATGAGCAGCCGCAGCTTCTGCCGCTGCCGTCCATGTACGGCAAAAATTTGACCTTTAAGACCGGCGGCGTGGACGCCTGCAAGCTTGACCGCATCCTGCGGCTCATCGAAGCGGGAAAGATCGACACCACCTGCCTCATTACCCACCGTGCGCCGCTGTCAGATGCCATGCAGGCCTATGAGACATTTGAAAACAGGCGCGACGGCGTGATCAAATATGTCCTTAAGCCGTAAGGGGGAAGTATGAAAGAGCTGTTGTATGTTGACTGCTGTATCCGCGGAGAGGCTTCCCGCACCAGGCGGATCGCCGACGCGTTCCTTGCCGCATTGGATCCGGATGCGTACCGCGTCACAACGCTGCATCTGCCGCAGGAGTGCCTTCGCCCGCTGACCGGTGACTTTTTCGAGGCAAGACAGCGGCTTTTGGAGCAGGGCGCGCTGAATCATCCCCGCTTTGCCTATGCCCATCAGTTCGCCAACGCCGATGCGGTGGTCATTGCAGCGCCGTTTTGGGATCTGAGCTTCCCGGCGCTGCTGAAGATCTATATTGAAAATGTATCGGTGGACGGCATCACCTTCGGCTGCAATGCAGACGGCTGCTACGGTATCTGCCGGGGAGAGCATCTGGTATTTCTCACCAGTCGCGGCGGGTATTATGCAGACTCCGACTTGGAGCAAGGCAGTCGGTATCTTGCCGCGTTGAAGGACTTTTTCGGCTTCGGACAGTATACCTGCGTCGCCGCCGAGGGAGTGGATGCCGAGGGCGCGGATCCGGAAGCGATCGTGCGCGACGCCTGCGCCCGTGCTGCGGCGCTTGCCGTGGCATTGTAGCCGCTGGGGTTCGACTCCCCTCACCTAACCGTCTGCCGCGGGCGGGTCGTGCGGCTCCGCCAGATCGTACAACTGCTTGAGCAGGATTACGCCGACCGGCAGCAGGATCATCCCCAGCATACCGAACAGCCGGAAGCCCGCGTACATGGAAACCAGCGTCAGCAGAGGGTTCAGCCCGATTTGCCGACCTAAGAAACGCGGTTCCAGGAACGTTCGGGTCAGTGAGGCGGCGGCGTAGATGAGCAGCAGCCCCACCGCGGCGGCTGTCTCGCCGCGAAAGAAAGCGATGATCGCCCACGGGATCAGGATCGTCCCGGCGCCCAGCACCGGCAGCGCGTCTACCAGCGCGATCAACAGCGCCGTGAGAATCGCGCTGTCGCGCCGGAGGATCAGCAGCCCTGCCGCCACGATACCGAAGGTCACTACCATCAGACGAAGCTGCGCCTTGCAGTAGCCGCCCAGCGCCCCTTTCAAGCGCTTCCAAAGCGCATTCGCCCGCTGCTGCCACTGTTCCGGCAGCCATCGCCGGATTGCGCTGTTCAGTGCCGCGCCCTCGGAGGAGAACAGATAGCCGGAGAGCAGCGCGGTAAGCACGAACAGAAGAATATCCGGCACGGACGACAGCGTCCCCGTGACAAAGCGGACGATCCAATCGGAGACCGAGCTTGCCAGCAGGTCGCTGCCTGCAAAAAAGTGGTCAAGCCACTCCGCGGCGGCGGCGGAAAAGCCATCCGGAAGCTTGGCGGCAAGCTGCAGCAGCCATTTGTGCAGCCGACCCACCGGCTCCTTCAGGGACAACAGCACGTCCGGAAGCTGCTTTGCGAGCCGTCCCAGCTCTCCGTACACGCCGCGGCACAGCAGCCAAAGCACGCTGCCCAGCACTGCGCATACCAATGTCACGCACAAAAAGGACGCAAGCCCTCTGGGAAAGTGGGCCTTTTCCGTTAGTCTCCGCACCAGCGGCTCGGCTGCGCGGGACAGCCCAAGCCCCAGCAGAAACGGCAGCCCGATGGGCAAAAAGAATCGCGCCGTCAGCCATAACGCCACTGCGCCGCCGAGGAGATATGCCGCCGTACGCCACGGTTTTTTCATCGGATCGACCCCTTTCCGGTGGGGACAGGCTTGCGTTTCCCCAGACGGTGTGATAAAATGAGTTTGCTTGAAATACAACTGCGCGTTTTGCGCGGACAAGGAGGTATGTTAGGTGATACAATCCCCGAAATACTACATTGTTGAAGCAAGTGCGCTTCCCGAGGTATTTCTGAAGGTCGCCGAGGCAAAGTGGCTGCTGGAGACCGGCGAGGTTAGCACCGTCAATGAGGCGGCCCGTGCGACCGGCATCAGCCGCAGTGCGTTTTATAAGTACCGCGATGCGATTTCACCGTTTCAGAACCTGATGGCGGGGCGGATTTTGACGTTTTATTTTATCCTGCGGGATGTGCCGGGGCTTCTTTCCTCCATACTGACCATTTTTGCCCAATTCGGCGCAAATATACTGACGATTCATCAAACGATTCCCACCAACGGCTGCGCCGCGGTGACGATTTCGGCGGAGACCAACGCCGTAGAGCAGGGCGTGGAGACGCTGGTGCAGGCAGTTTCGAGGCAGGCGGGCGTACTGAAAGCGGAGATTTTGGCAGGCTAATTATATTCCGCCGCGACCGAAGGTATGTCCTTTGAAAAAAAGCTGTGGATTCCGCAAATCCTGCTTGCATTTCCGCAGCATAGCCTGTATACTTGTAGAGCGATCGGAATGATGCTTACAAGGGGGAGGTGTTATCTTTGGTCTTTGAGACGATTTGCGCGTTGCTGGCAGAGCAGCTTGCCTGCGAGCCGGAGCGGATCACGCCGTCGACGGTGATGTTGGAGGATCTGGAAATGGAAGCCTCCGATCTTGCAGAGTTTATGCTGTTGGTGGAACAGGAGTTCACCATCGAATGGACGGACGATGACCTGAAGGACATCCGGACGGTCGGTGAGCTAACCGCCTTTGTGGAAAATCAGCTTTGATAAATTGATAATGTCAAAAAACGACCTGACCGAACATTACGGAGGGAAGGAACGTGTGAAAGGGAACCGTCAGGGTTCCCTTTCGCGTTTAATGACTCGCCGCAGCGATCGAAATTGCAAAATAAAGCTACAGGGAATTATTTTGCAATTTCGCAGCTTGCCCAAAAGTCCGACAGGACTTTTGGGTAAGCCATGCCGGAGAGCATTGCTCTCCGGCGTTCGTATGTCGGGGACCGGCGCGAAACGTTTCTGTTTTCGGCGGTTTGCGGCAGTGGAGCACGGCTTCCTGTGAAACCGCCCTTGATTTCATGGGGAATTGTGATATAATTGCATAGAATTCAACGAAAAGGAGCCTGTGCCGTGCTGTTTGGGAAACATATTAATCGGTACTATTGGAAATTTGCACCGCTTTTGCTGCTTGGGACGGCGGCACTGGTGCTGGTGGATTATGTGCAGCTTGTCGTGCCGGAGCTGTACAAGCTGGTGGTCAACGGTATGAATGACGGCGTGGTGCTGCTCGACGGGCAGGAAACGGCGTTTACCATGACTGTCCTGCTGGATGAAATCTGCCGTCCGCTGCTGCTGGTCATCCTTGCGATGGTCGTGGGACGGTTTTTGTGGCGCGTCTGTTTCTTCGGCGCTGGCGTGCGCATGGAGACTGATCTGCGCAGACGGATGTTTGACCGCTGTAAGGACCTGTCCCAGCAATATTATCAGGTCAATAAGGTCGGCGCGATGATGTCGCTGTTCACCAACGATCTGGACACGGTGCAGGATTGCTTCGGCGAAGGAATCCTGATGTTCTGCGACGCGCTGCTGCTGGGTGTGCTGGCAGTCATCAAAATGGCGCGGATGAACCTGCTTCTGACGCTGCTTGCCCTGATCCCCATGGGTCTGCTGCTGGCGGTGGGCACCGTGGTGGGGCGCTATATGATGAACAAGTGGGAAACGCGGCAGGCGGCGTATTCCGAGCTGTCTGATTTCGCGCAGGAGAATTTTTCAGGGATTGCCGTCATCAAGGCGTTTGTAAAGGAATTTCAGGAGCTGCTTTTTTTTCGCAAGCTGAATCTGAAGAATGAAAAGACGAACGTGGACTATACCCGCGCCGCTACCCTGCTGCGGATTCTGGTGACGCTGTTTGTCGAATCCGTGGTCTGTGTGATTCTGGGCTACGGCGGCTATCTGGTCCATGAGGATGTGTTCAACGCAGGGGAGCTGGTGGAATTTGTCGGCTATTTCAGCGCCATTATATGGCCCGTGATGGCGGTCTCCGAGCTGATTGACATGACCTCCCGCGGCAAAGCCTCGCTCAAACGCATCGGAGAGCTGTTGGAGGCGCAGCCGGATGTGCATGATACCGAGGCGGTCACTCCGGTTGAGGAGCTGCGGGGCGAGATCGAGTTCCGTCATCTGACCTTCCGCTATCCCGGCGGCGATTACGACGCATTGCGGGACGTGAGTCTGCACATCCGCGCCGGAGAAAGCGTGGGCATCATCGGCAGGACGGGTGCGGGCAAGACCACGCTGATGGATCTGATCCTTCGCACCTACAATGTGCCCGACGGCACGATTTTCCTGGACGGCAGAGACATCAACACCATTCCCATCCGCACGGTGCGGGAGTTTGCCGCCTATGTGCCGCAGGACAATTTCCTGTTCAGCGACACCATTGCCAACAACATCGCCTTTGCCTCTGATGAAACTGACGAGGCGGAGATCGAAGCCGCCGCACGGATGGCGGACGTGCATGACAACATTGCCGCCTTCTCCGAGGGCTACCGCACGGTACTGGGGGAGCGGGGCGTGACCATCTCCGGCGGACAGAAGCAGCGTATTTCCATTGCCCGTGCGCTGCGGAAGAATGCGGCGATTCTGATTCTGGACGATTCGGTTTCCGCTGTCGACGTAAAGACCGAGGAGGTCATTCTGAAAAACCTCCGCGCTCTGCGGGCCGGGAAGACCACAATCCTCATTGCCCACCGCATTTCCACCATCGAGCAGATGGACAAGATCGTCTTTTTGGATGACGGCACGGTGGCGGCTGTGGGGACACATCGGGAACTGTATGAAACCTGCCCCGCCTATCGGGACATGGTAGATCTGCAAAAGCTGGACGAAACGGAGGGTACGGAACATGTATGAGTATTATCCCCTTCTGATCGTTGGCGCCATTATCGGCACGGTTTCGCTGGTCTGCCTGGTCGCTTTCCTGACCTTCAAGGACGCGCAGGCGTCTACGGATCGCCGTATGAAGGACGGCGAGATCACCCGCCGCCTGCTGGCCTATGCCAAGCCCTACTGGAAGCGTTTTGTGCTGGTGCTGTTTTTGATGCTGTTTTCCATTGCTTACGATATCGTGTCACCGATGATCGTCGGCAACATCGAGGAGCTGATCAAAAACAGGTTTGAAATGTCCGCGCTGATGAAATCCGTCGTCCTTTACGCGGGGATCCTGATCGTTTCGATGGTATGTACCTATTATCAGGCGATTATCCTGCAAAAGACAGGGCAGCGAATCATCTCCGTTCTGCGTGAGGATCTGTTCATGCACATTGAATCTCTCTCCCACGCACAGCTCAACGCCTTTCCCGTGGGCAAGCTGGTCACCCGCGTCACCAACGATACCAACGCCATTTCCCTGATGTTTACCAACATCATCGTCAATCTGGTGAAGAATATTTTCATCATACTGGGCGTGACGGTGGCGATGCTGATGATCAACTATGCGCTGGCGCTGATGGTGCTCTGCTTTGCACCGTTCATTGTGCTGTTTACCGTCGTGTTTCGAAAATTCTCCCGCCGTGCGCACCGCAAGGTGAAGGACGGCACTACCGATATCAATACGTTCTTGTCGGAAAATCTGTCGGGCATGAAAGTGATCCAGATCTTCAACCGCGAAGCGCGGAAAAAGGCGGAGTTTGAAGTCAAGAACCGCCGTCTCGGCAAAGCCAAGCAGGAGCAGATCTTTGTGTTCGGCATTTTCCGCCCGCTGGTGTATATGCTCTACATTTCCTCTGTGCTGTGTCTGCTCTATCTCGGCGGCAGAGGTGAGATTCAGGACATTCACTTTTTGGGGCAGACCATCGGCAGCGGCACGCTGGTCACATTCTATATGTACATCTCCACCTTCTTCAATCCGATTCAGAATCTGGCGGAGCAGTGCAACCGTCTGCAATCTGCGTTCGCCTCTGCGGAGAAGATATTCACCATCATGGACATCGTACCGGAGCTGCAAGACGCCGAGGACGCCATTGAGCTGGAGCATGCGGTGGGCGAGATCGAGTTCCGCGACGTATGGTTTGCCTATGTACCCGGAGAATGGGTGCTCAAGGGCGTGTCTTTCAAGGTGGAGGCAAAGCAAACCGTGGCGTTTGTCGGCTCCACCGGTTCTGGCAAGACCACGATCTTGTCTCTGATCTGCCGCAATTATGACATCCAAAAGGGACAGATTCTGATTGACGGTATCGACATTCGAAGGATCAGGATTGCCTCCTTGCGGCGGCAGTTTGGGCAGATGCTTCAGGATGTGTTCCTGTTCTCCGGCACCATCCGGAGCAACATTCTCCTGCGGGAGGAGGGCATCTCCGACGAGCAGATTATGGATGCGTGCCGCTATGTCAACGCCGACCGCTTCATCTCCAAGCTCAAGGACGGGCTGGACGAGGAGGTGCGGGAGCGCGGCAACAACTTCTCCGCGGGACAGCGCCAGCTTCTGTCCTTTGCGCGCACGATCCTGCACCGTCCGGCTGTGATGATTCTGGATGAGGCGACGGCGAATATCGACACGGAAACGGAGCTGTTGATCCAAGATTCGCTGAATCGGATGATGAATATCGGCACCATGCTCATTGTTGCGCACCGCCTGTCCACCATCCAGCACGCGGATAAAATTCTGGTCATGTCGCACGGCGAGATCGTGGAGCAGGGAACGCATTTTGAACTGCTGGAGCAAAGGGGACGGTATTATCGGCTGTATATGCTCCAGTATGAGAAAGACAAAAACGAATAAAGGCGCAGCACTCCCCTGCGCGCAAATATAACAGGAGCGGCCGTTTGCTGATGTCCGATAAGGAAGTTTTTCAAAAAAATCTAAATTGAGCGTAGCAAAGGGAAACAGACACCGTGAATTGCAGAAATGCTTTTCACGGTGTC
>CAMGMW010000003.1 GCA_946059285.1 uncultured Clostridia bacterium | reverse complement strand
GTGGATGTCGCTGTGCGGGCTGAAGCGGGGATATACGCAGGATTTTTCTTCCGCCACTACGGAATATCTGCCGGAATTCAATTTTGATGGGATTATATAGAAGCTGATGGCGCAGCGTGCGTTTGTACGATGAGAGCGCGGAAAGCACACAGGATTCTTGGAAAAATTTTTAATCAGGAAGCTGTATTATAAAACAAATGTTTGCTTTTTTTCGTCGGATATGCTATAGTAGGGGCGGAGGGGATCCGTATGGGCAGAACCAGTACAAAGCGTCAGGAAATACTGACCTTCATCAAGCATTTTACCGCGGATAACGGCTACCCGCCATCCGTGCGGGAGATCATGCAGGGCGTCGGACTGAAATCCACCGCCTCTGTGCATTACCATCTGACGGAGCTGCAGCGCGACGGCGCGATTTCCATGGACAGCGCCAAAAACCGCTCCATTTCCGTCCCGGAGCAGCGCGGCATCCCGATCCTCGGCGTCGTTACCGCCGGTCTGCCGATTCTCGCGTACGAAAATATCGAAGGATATCTGCCCTGGGAGGGCGATCCGGAGTGCTTTGCCCTGCGCGTAAGAGGCGACTCCATGATCAACGCGGGCATCTATGACGGCGACAAGGTGATCGTCCGTCCCCAGCAAACGGCGGATAACGGACAGATCGTCGTGGCGCTGCTGGGAGAGGAAGCGACGGTGAAGCGTCTGCAAAGGAAAAACGGCGGCGTATGGTTGATGCCGGAGAATCCCGCCTATTCGCCCATTGACGGCAAAGATGCCGTGATCCTCGGGCGCGTTCGCGCCGTATATCGGGAGCTTTGACGAATCCGAGACTTTTGAGCGAAGTTTGAGGCAGGCAAATACCATCTTGCTGAGAAATACGGAGCGAAGGAAAGCGCGGAATTAAACTGCGAAGAATGATATTGCGATTTTGCATGCGGCTTGTCCAAAAGTCCACCGGACCTTTGGACAAGCCGCACTGTGTTTCACGTGAAACATTGTTTTTTATTTCTTCTGTCCGATATGGTTGAAAATCACAAAAAACTGTGTTATCATAGACGCACACAAAAGAGAAAAAGGAGGCGACGCTGTGGCGAAAATCATTGCGATCGTCAACCAGAAGGGCGGCGTCGGAAAGACCACCACCGCCGTTAATTTAACCGCCGCGCTGGCAGCAACCGGTGCACGCGTGTTGCTGTGCGACTTTGACCCGCAGGCAAACGCCTCCTCCGGCATTGGCGTAGACAAGAAAAACGCGCCCTACAGCGTATATGATATGGTCATCGGCAGCATTCCGCCCGAAAAAATCGTCGTTCATACAAAATACGGCGATGTGCTTCCGTCCAACGCTGATCTGGCCGGTGCGACGGTGGAACTCATTCAGATGGACAAGCGCGAGTTTCGCCTGAAGACTGCGCTGGAACCGCTGCGCGGCGCCTATGACTACATCTTTATCGACTGTCCGCCGTCGTTGGAGCTGCTGACTCTCAACGCCCTGTGCGCTGCGGACAGTGTGCTGATTCCGGTACAGTGCGAATACTTCGCGCTGGAGGGGCTGTCCGACCTGATGTCCACGCTTCGGGCAATCAAGCGGCGGCTGAATCCAAAAATCGATATTTTCGGCGTGCTTTTAACCATGTTTGACGGAAGAACCAATTTTTCCAGTCAGGTGGCGCAGGAGGTGCGGCGGCATTTCCCGGGAAAAGTATATGCCTCCGTGATCCCGCGCAACGTACGGCTGGCGGAGGCGCCCAGTCACGGCATTCCCGTGACGGTCTATGACCGCTCCAGCCGCGGCGCGGCGGCGTACCTTGCCGTCGCGGAAGAAATCCGAAGGAACGAGGAACGAAGATGAGTACGAAACAACGGGGTCTGGGTCGTGGTCTCGGCGCATTAATCGACGATTTCAGTGCGTCTGAAAGCAACGGCGAAATTACAAGGCTGCCCCTGCAAAAGGTGGAGCCGAACCCGAATCAGCCCAGAAAGCGCTTCGACGAGGAGGAGCTGCAGGCGCTGGCGGATTCCATTGCGGAACACGGTATTCTACAGCCGCTTGCCGTCCGCGCTGTCGGCGACGGCTACTATCAGATTATCGCGGGCGAACGCCGTTGGCGCGCCGCACGGCTGGCAAAGCTGGACGAGGTGCCGGTCGTCGTGGTGGAGGCGGATGACCGTGCGGTCATGGAGCTGGCGCTGATTGAAAACCTTCAGCGGCAGGATCTGAATCCGACGGAGGAAGCCGAGGGCTACCGCACATTGATGCAGGAATACGGGCTGACACAGGAAGAAGTCGCCGCACGGGTGGGGAAATCCCGACCCGCCGTGGCAAATGCCCTGCGGCTGCTGGCGCTGCCGCTCGAAATCCGTCAGATGGTGGAGGAGGGCACACTCTCCGCCGGACATGCACGCGCAGTGCTGTCGCTTCCCAGCGAACGACTGCAAAAAGCGGCGGTACAAAAAATCACCGCCCTGCATCTGTCCGTCCGGCAGGCGGAGAGTCTTTGCAAGCGCATGGCGGCGGAAGAGAAAAAGCCCGCGCCGGAAAAGCCCGTCACGGTCAATTATCTGGCCGAGTGCGAAAAAACGCTGGGACACCGACTCGACCGCAGAGTGAAGATCGTCAACGGCAAGCGCAAGGGTCGTTTTGAATTGGAATTTTATGGGCAGGAGGATTTGCAGCGGCTGTATGAGGCGCTGCTGTCCCTGACATCCCTGGAGGCAAAGCATGACAACTGAAACACAAACAAAAGCGCCGCAGGAGGAAGCTCCCCTGACGGCGAAGAAAAAACGCGCCCTGTTGGAGTATATGGGCATCATGTTCGCGGTAGCGTTCCTGTTTGTTGCGATTTCTCTGGGAATCAAGGTGAACGCCATGCAGGATGATCTTGAGGCGGCGAATCGGGGCGCCCGTGAGAATATCGCAGCAATGCAGCAGATGCTGGATGAGGAAACCGCAAAGAATCAAACATTGCAATCCGAGGCGGACGAGGCAGCCGAAGCGCTGAGCAAAGCGCAGGCAGCGCTGGACGCCGCTTCCGCCGAAACGGCAGAGGTAAAGGCAGCGCTGGAGCAGCAGCAAAAGGACGCCGCCGAAAAGCTGGCGGCATGTGAAAACAGCCTGAAGGCAACCGAACTGCTGCTGCAGGCACAGACCGCAGCAGCCGCGCATGACAGCGCCGCGCTGGAGAAGGTCATGAACGAGCTGGAGCCATTGGCGCACTCCCTCTCGGAGCATGCGTTAAAGCTATATAATGAATTAAAAAGCAGCGTTGCATAACTGCAATCATGAGGTGATCATATGCTGGACATTAAACGAATCAAAGAGGATCCGAACGGCGTTAAGGAAGGGCTTCGGGCGAAGGAGGTCAACTGTGACGAGCAGGTGGACCGCATTCTGGAGCTGGACGCGAAGCGTCGGGCGCTGATTCTCGCTACCGAAACGGACAAGGCGGAGCAAAACCGCGTATCCAAAGAGATCCCCATGCGGAAAAAGGCCGGAGAGGATGTCGCGCCTGTTTTCAAGCGTATGGGCGAATTAAAGGCGCAAATCGCGGAAAACGACAAAGCGCTGGCGGAGATTGAGGCGGAATACCGCACGCTGATGCTGTCCCTGCCGAATCTGCCCGATCCCGATCTGAAGCCCGGCGGCAAGGAGAACAACGAGCCCCTGCGTTACTCCGGAGAAAGGCATCAATTTGACTTTACGCCGAAGCATCATGTCGATCTTTGCACCGATTTAGGGCTGATTGACTATGAGCGCGGCACAAAGCTCGCCGGCTCCGGCTTCTGGATGTATCGTGGGCTCGGCGCGCAGTTGGAATGGGCGCTGCTCAACTACTTTATGGACTGCCATCTGCGCGACGGCTATGAAATGGTCATTCTGCCGCATATGCTGGAGTACCAGTGCGGCGAAACGGCAGGACAGTTCCCGAAATTTGCCGACGAGGTCTATAAAATCGAAAACCCGACCGATGACCGGATGCATTTCATGCTTCCGACGGCGGAAACCGCCCTTGCCTCCCTGCACCGCAACGAAATCCTCAGCGAGGCGGAGCTGCCGCATAAGCTCTTTGCCTATACGCCCTGCTTCCGCCGTGAAGCGGGTTCTCACCGCGCCGATGAGCGCGGTATGGTGCGCGGACACCAGTTCAACAAGGTCGAGATGTTCCAGTACACCCTGCCGGAAAAGTCCGACGAGGCGTTTGAGGAGCTGGTCGGCAAAGCGGAGGCGCTGGTGCGCGATCTGGGCTTCCATTTCCGCACGGTGAAGCTGGCCGCGGGCGACTGCTCGGCCTCGATGGCACGGACGTATGACATCGAGATCCTGATCCCCTCGATGAACGGCTATAAGGAGGTCTCCTCCGTTTCCAACGCGCGCGATTATCAGGCGCGCCGCGGCAACATCCGCTTCCGCCGCGAAGCCACCGGCAAGACCGAGTTCGTGCACACCCTCAACGGCTCCGGCCTTGCAACCTCACGCATCTTCCCCGCGATGGTCGAGCAGAATCAGCGTGCAGACGGCTCCGTCGTCGTGCCGGAGGTGCTGCGTAAATACCTTGGCGGCTTGGAGCTGATTGAGCGTCGTTAATTTGAAAGAATATAAAGAATATTCTGAAAGGAGCACAAAATATGGCAAAGAAAGAAAAAAAGAGCAAATTTCTGAAGGAATTTAAAGAGTTTGCCATCAAGGGCAGTATGTTTGACATGGCAACCGGCGTGATCATCGGCGCGGTGTTCAAGGATCTGGTCACTTCGTTTACCGACAATATCATCATGCCCATCGTGTCCATCTTTACCGGCAGCATCGATTTCTCCTCCTGGCAGATCGCCCTGCCCTCCCTGTTCGGGGAAAAGATTGACCCGGAAACCGGCGAGGTCATTATCAACTATCTGAAATTCGGCAATTTTATTTCTTCCGTCATCAGCTTTTTGATTCTGGCGTTTGTGATCTTCATGATGGTCAAGGGGATGAACCGCCTGCGCGAGCTGGGAAAGAAGAAGGAAGCGGAAAAGCCCGCCGAGCCGCCCAAGCCCACCAAGGAGGAGGAACTGCTCACTGAGATCCGCGACCTGTTGAAGGAAAAGCAGGGATGATGCGATGAAACGGCTTGTGCCCCTTTTGGCGGCGTTGCTGCTGTTGACCGCCTGCGGCGCGTCCACGGCAGCGGAGTATATGGCGCCGGTAGACGCCTATTGCCGTGCGTTACAGGACAATGATTTCAGCCAGCTGCAGCAGGCGATGCCTGCCGCGGTGCTCAATAGCGAGGGCTTGAACGCCGGAGAGCTGGACGAGCTGCGAACCGTATTCTTTCCCGATGTCGGCGAGCAGTATACCCTCACCGCAAGGGCGCTCGGTATGGAAGAATTCTCCCAGGAGGAATGCAGAGAATTGGAAGCGGTGCTTTTGCGGGAATACGCCTGCCACATGACGGTGACGGAGGCAAGACAACTGTCGCTAAAGATTCACATCAGCGGAAAGCTGGAGGGAGACATGCAGATGAACTCCGTGGTCTATACGGACGGCACCCAATGGTATGTGGATTTCAGCAACGCTGCCGTTTCCATTCGGTCGTCCGGATCATGATGAACGGTCCATACTGCGCCAAAGCATACTGCGTAAAGAAAAACATACTTTTATAGTAAACGGATAAGCACAGCCGCCCCGCTGCGGGAAAACCCGCGGCGGGGCGGCTGTGTCTGCTGAAAGACCGATGAAGATTGCAGCGGGAAAGAGCGCGGAAAAGGAAACCGACAGGGGGTTATCCTTCAATATATTTTAACGCGACAATCTATAAAAGCATTTAACAACCATTCGCTCAGAACCGCTTAAAAGCTTTCGAAGCTGGAAAACAAGGCGCAGCGCATCAAAGACCTTTTCGATGCGCTGCGCTTTCCGTCAAAACGGCTCGGCGCCAAATAGGCGCCCACACGCCCATCGGCTTTATCTATGTGCCAGACGCGGCATTTTCAAAGCGTTTCTGCTCTCTATCTCCGAGCAGGCGCTTCCTAAGGCGCAGCCGCCTCAAAGACCAAGTCAGCATAATACTGCCTGCCGCCGCGGTACACATATACACGCACCGCATCCCCCGCCTGAAAGTCGTTCAACGCGCGTCGATAGCTTTCTGCGTCCGTCACCGCGGTATCGTTCAGAGAAGTCAGGATATCTCCGGCGCGAAGTCCGGCAAGCTGCGCGCTGCTGCCGTTGTTGACGCTGCCGATCATCACGCCCTCCGGCAGATCCCAATACTGCCGCTTTTCAGCGGGAATCTCCAGAATCTCGATTCCCAGCCCTGCGCGTCCGCTGATATAGCCCTGCTGTATCAGCTCCTGCACCAGCAGCTGAACCTCCGTGACAGGCAAAGCAAAGCCGACATCGGAAACGGTCTGATAGGAAATGAAGGTTCCCACCTGACCGATATTGATGGCGATTACCTGTCCCGCGCCATTAAACAGCGGTCCTCCGACGCCCCCCGGGGCGGCGTCCGTCTGGAAAATACAGGTGTTTCTGCCCGAAACAGTCACATTTTCATTCACGGCGGCAATGATCCCCACGGTCATGGTCCCGCTGAGAGACTCATCAAAGGGATTGCTTACGGCGATCGCCCGGTCGCCGGTCCGCACCGCGTCAGAATCGCCGAATTCCGCCGCCGGCAGTCCGTCCGCGTCGATTTTCAGCACCGCCAGATCCGTGGCGATATCACTGCCGATCCGTGCGGCGGAATAGCCGCTGCCGTCCGAGAGGGTAACGGTCAGCTCGTCACTGCCCTGTAAAAGGGCGGCGTTGGTGAGAATATAGCCGTCATCGGTCATGATCACGCCGGTGCCCACCGTATCCGCGCACGTCACCGTGACCACGGAGGGCTTGACCTTGTCATACAGCGCCCGCAGAGAAAGCTCCGCGCCGTCGGCACTGCTGATCTGCAGCTCCGCGTCGCCGGAAGAGGCGTTCTCCCGGATCTGATCCGTCGTGAGGTTTGACGAAACCTGAGACGGCAGGCTCTCCATTGTTGACTCCGTCGGCGCGGCGGTATCGATGAGCTGCTTCGTCCGCAGTCCCAAAAGTACAAAAATCGTCACCAGATTGGCCGTCAGCAGCACCGCTGTCAAAACCAGAAGCACCAGCGTATGCGTCTGCTCCTGCCGCGGCTGGCGACCCGTGCCGTAGTAACCCGGATTCTGCTGCTGCGGCTGGGACGGTATTTCCTGATAGTCCGGTTCCATCGGTGTCAGATCGTCCATAACTCCTCCTATCTGCCCAACGGCAGGGTAAACGTAAATTCCGTCACACCGTCGGCGCTGGTGACATACACATCCTCGCCGTGTGCCAGGACCATCGTTTTGACGATGTAAAGCCCCAAGCCCGCGCCGTCACGGTCGCTGGAACGGCTCTTATCGGTTTTGTGGAACCGGTCAAAAATCAGAGGAAGCTCCTCCGGCGGGATCACCGCACCGGTATTCCGCACGGCGATGACCGCTTTGCCGCCCTGACGCTGGACGCGGATGCCCAACGTGCCGCCCTCATTGACAAATTTCACCGCATTGTCCAGCAAATTATACAGCACCTGCGTCACCGCGTCCTCAAAGGCATGGACGCTCACTCCCAGCTCCGGCAGCTCCACCTCCACGTTCAGCTTCTTTCGGTTGATGCGCTGTTCAAAGCTCAGCAGTGCCTGCGCGGCGACATCGCAGATGTCGAAATCGGTCAGCTTCTCCGGCGCGATGCCCTGATCCCGCAGACGGGATACCTCCAGCATGTTCCGTACCAGCCGCGACAGGCGGCGTGCCTCCGATAACACCAGTTCCATATACGCACGGTGCTTTTCCTCCGGAATGGTGCCGTCAAGCATCCCGTCCAGGTAGCCCGCGATGGTGGTGATGGGCGTTTTCAGCTCATGACTGACGTTGGCGACGAATTCCTGCCGCGCCGTTTCGGAATTCTGCATGGCGGCAGCCATATTGTTAAACGCCACCGCCAGTTCCTCGATTTCCTCGTTCTGATGCCCCGTGGCGACGCGTACGCTCAGATTGCCGTGGGCAAGCTGCCGCGCCGCGGCCGCCATATCCTTAATGGGCTTCGCCTCGCGCCGAGCGATCCCCGGCGTTGCCAGCAGGGCGATCAGCAGCACCGCGAGTGCGGTGAGTACAAAGATCCGCAGGGCGCCGCCGGTGAGTGCGGTGAGCTGTGACCGCTTCACCGATGCAAGCACGATGCAGGTGCGCTGCCCACCGGAGGTTTTCGTCCCCATCGCTATGGCAAGCCGCTCGTCTCCGTAGAGCGCGGAAGCGGCGGCATCCGCCCGGAGGCTGTCCACGGAAAAGACGCGCTCGACCTTATCCTGTCCGACTGTCTGTCCGATATGCTCACAGCCCTGTACATCGCTGGAGCACAGCAGCACGGTGCCGTCCGCACTCAGCAGCAGCAGATCCGTTTCGGACGCGGCGGAAATCAGCGACAGATTCATGCGGAAATCCCAGTCCAGATACATCGCGGTGACGGAGGGATACAATTCCGCCAGCTCTGTCACGGTGCCGGCTGCACTGCGGAGGTCCGCCTCCTGCTTTTTCTCCACATAACGGTGAAACAGAGCCAGAAACGACACTCCCAGCAGAAACGTCGCCGCCAGCAGCAGACAGGCAATCATGGTGAGCTGCCGCCGGAAGGTGGTGTTCATACGCCGGTCACCTCAAATTTATAGCCGACGCTCCAGACGGTCTTCAGCTCCCACTGATCGGAGACGCCCTCCAGCTTCTCGCGCAGGCGCTTGATGTGCACATCTACCGTGCGTGTATCGCCGAAATAATCGAAGCCCCAGACCTCGTCGAGCAGTTGGTTGCGGGTATAGACCCGGTTCGGCGTGCTGGCAAGATGAAACAGCAGTTCCATCTCCTTCGGCGGCGTCGGGATCTTCTGCCCGTTCACCGTCAGCTCAAAGGCGTCCATGTCGATGACCAGCCGGTCAAACACCAGCCGCCGCGCCGCTTTCTCCGGCGCGATACCGCTGCGGCGCAAAACCGCTTCGATTCGCGCAAGGACCTCCTTCATTTCAAACGGTTTGGTGATGTAATCGTCCGCGCCCTGCTTCAGACCGTAAACCTTGTCCTCGGTCTCGCTCTTGGCGGTCAGCATGATAATGGGGGTTTTTGACTCCGCACGGATCGTGCGGCAGACGCCCCAGCCATCCACCTCCGGCAGCATCACATCCAGCAGAACCAGGCTGGGCTGCAGCTCCCGGAATTTTTCGATGCCCCGCGCACCGTCGGAGGCAATCACCACCTGATAGCCCTCTTTTTCCAGATACAGCCGCAAAAGATCGGCAATGTTGCGGTCGTCCTCCACAATCAGCACGGTTTGTGCCATCAAAATACGCCCCTCTCTGTCAATTCTCCTTTCATTATAACCTCCTTTGCCCATTTTGGGTGAACAATTTGTAAAAAACGAGGAATAATATTGCTGTCTGCGCCGGCACGCACCGCGCATCCCCGGGTGAGGCGGCGGACCGCTGTTTGATACTGATTCAATTAAAATATTGAAATATGCGGCGCAAACGCGCATCGAGCGAAGGCGTGCCGCGCCGTCTCACGCAGAATCTGACGCTCCTTCGGTGCGATCAAAAGCTTTCAAATCTTTTGATCGGATTCTTATAAAATATCACAGAAAAAATTTTCATTTCCCTATTGACAAAAGAAAAACATGGTTGTATAGTTAGCTTAGCACTCATAAGTGTTGAGTGCTAAAATCGGTAGAAGGAGGTCGAGGAAATGGAGCTTTCCGAACGGAAGCAGAAAATCCTGAAGGCGATTGTAGACCTTTACATCCGTACCGCGGAACCGGTTGGCTCGAAAACCATCGCCGCTTTGCCGGACATGAACTATTCCTCCGCCACCATCCGCAATGAAATGGCGGAGCTGACTACCTTGGGCTTTCTTGAGCAGCCGCATACCTCGGCGGGCAGAGTCCCAAGTCCCTCCGGCTACCGCTTCTACATCGACCGTCTGATGCAGGACTATCGCCTTTCGGTGGATGAGACGCAGAGCATCAATCAGGCAATGGAGCTTCGAATGCAGGAGTTCGACAAGGCGATGAGCCACGTGGGAAAGCTGGTCTCTCAGCTCACAAATCTTCCCGCCTACGCCGTCACCGCCCACGCCGACACTGTAACGGTGCGCCGGTTTGAAATTCTGATGGCAGACCGCGGCAGCTTCATCCTGGTGGTGATGACCTCGGATGAGACGGTGAAAAACAAACTCATCAAGCTGCCGCTGAACGTGACGGAGCAGGATCTGAAACTGCTGTCCGCGGTTTTGAACGCCAGTCTGACGGAGCTTCCCGCAGAACAGTTCTCGCAGGAGCTTTTAAGCCGCGTAAGCCGCAGCGCCGGCGCCGCCGCAAGCCTTGTTCCCATCATCGTGGACTTTACAACGCATGTGCTGGAGGAGTGCCGCCGCGCAGAGGTGTTCCTGACGGGTCAGAACCGCCTGTTGGGGCAGCCGGAATATCAGGATCTGAGCAAGGCGCAGGAGATTCTCGGTGCGCTGGATGAGGAAACGATCTCCAATCTCCCCGCAAAGCTGGATCCCAACAGCCCGGTGCAGATTCTGGTCGGTCCGGAAAACATCGCCCAGGAGCTGAAAGACACGTCGGTGGTCGTCACCCGCTTTGACATCGGAGACGGGATGCAGGGTATGATCGGCGTAGTTGGTCCGCAGCGAATGGATTACGCGCAGATCACCGCAAGACTGAGTTACTTTGCCGAAGGGCTGGGGCGGATGTTCTCCAAGCCAGAGCTGCCCGACGCAAAGGATAAAACGGAGGAATAAGGCTTGACAAAGAAAAAGAAGGATTTGGAAGAACAGCCTGTGCAGGATACGCCGACGGAAGCCGCGGATGGTGCACAGGAGACCGCGCCGGAGGATGTTCAGGAAGCCTCGCCGGAGTCCGCACAGGTGCAGACCGAGGCCGAACAGCTCAGGCAGGAGCTGGAAACCAAGCAGGATCAGTATCTGCGACTGGCGGCGGAATATGAGAATTTCCGCAAGCGCTCCGCCAGAGAAAAGGATCGCATCTATCAAGACGCCAGAGCCGAAACAGTGAAGAAATTCCTGCCCGTGTATGACAACCTGGAACGTGCGCTGAAAAACGAAACGGCGGACGGGGCATACAAAAAAGGCGTAGAGATGACCATGAACGAGCTGACGAAAATCATGCAGTCCTTTGGCATCGCGCCGTTCGGCGCCGCGGGAGAGACGTTTGATCCGCAGCTGCACAACGCGGTCATGCACATCGAAGACGAAACGCTCGGCGAAAATGTGATCGCTGAGGTGTTCCAGACCGGCTTTACCATGGGCGAACAGGTCATCCGCTTCGCCATGGTCAAAGTGGCAAACTAAAGATGCTCGGCTCTGTCCTTGCAGAACCCGCACAGCATCCATTCAAACAAAGTAAATCATTCATATTCATATAGGAGGAAACAAATCATGGGAAAAATTATTGGTATTGATCTTGGTACAACAAATTCCTGCGTGGCAGTCATGGAGGCGGGCGAACCTGTCGTCATCGCCAACGCAGAGGGTAACCGCACCACCCCGTCGGTGGTTGCATTTTCCAAGACCGGCGAACGGATGGTCGGTCAGGTCGCAAAGCGTCAGGCCGTCACCAACGCCGATCGTACCATCTCTTCGATCAAGCGGCACATGGGCACGGACTATAAGGTAAGCATCGACAACAAAAAGTATACCCCGCAGGAGATCTCCGCGATGGTGCTGCGGAAGCTGAAAGCGGACGCCGAGGCGTATCTCGGTCAGTCGGTCACCGAAGCGGTTATCACCGTTCCCGCATATTTCAACGACGCCCAGCGTCAGGCGACGAAGGACGCCGGCAAGATCGCGGGTCTGGATGTCAAGCGTATCATCAATGAGCCGACTGCCGCAGCGCTGGCATACGGCATCGACAAGGAAGCCGAGCAGAAGATCATGGTCTATGACCTTGGCGGCGGCACCTTCGACGTGTCCATTCTCGACATCGGCGACGGCGTAATCGAAGTCCTTGCCACCAACGGCAATACCCGTCTGGGCGGCGACGATTTTGACAACTGCATTATGGATTATCTGGTCGCGGAATTCAAAAAGGCGGAGGGCATCGACCTGTCCGGCGATAAGGTCGCCATGCAGCGTCTGAAGGAAGCCGCCGAAAAAGCAAAGATCGAGCTGTCCGGCGTGACCTCTTCTTCCATCAATCTGCCGTATATCACTGCCGACGCCACCGGTCCGAAGCATCTGGATGTGACCCTCACAAGGGCAAAATTCAATGAGCTGACCTCGCATCTGGTGGAAGCCACCATGAAACCCGTCCGTCAGGCAATGGCAGACGCCGGTCTGAAGGCTTCTGACCTGTCGAAGGTACTGCTGGTCGGCGGTTCTTCCAGAATCCCCGCCGTGCAGGAAGCGGTCAAGACCATTACCGGCAAGGACGGCTTCAAGGGCATTAACCCCGACGAATGCGTTGCCGTGGGCGCCGCGATTCAGGGCGGCGTGCTGGGCGGCGACGTCAAGGGACTGGTGCTGCTGGATGTCACCCCGCTGTCTCTGGGCATCGAAACCATGGGCGGCGTATTCACCCGTCTGATCGACCGGAACACCGCGATCCCCACCAAGAAGAGTCAGGTCTTCTCCACCGCTGCCGACGGTCAGACCTCCGTGGAGGTTCATGTGCTGCAGGGCGAGCGTGAAATGGCCGCCTACAACAAGACGCTGGGCAAATTCCATCTGGACGGCATCGCGCCCGCACCGCGTGGCGTGCCGCAGATCGAAGTCTCCTTCGACATCGACGCCAACGGCATCGTGAGCGTCTCGGCGAAGGACCTGGGCACGGGCAAGGAGCAGAATATCACCATCACCGCCTCCTCCAACCTCTCTAAGGAGGACATCGACAAGGCGGTCAGAGAGGCCGAGCAGTATGCCGCCGAGGACAAGGCGCGCAAGGAAGAGGTAGACACCCACAACGCCGCCGATCAGGTCATCTATCAGACGGAAAAGACCCTGAACGAGCTGGGCGATAAGCTGGACGCCTCCGACAAGGCCTCCGTGGACTCCGCGCTGGAGGAGCTCAAAGAGAAAAACAAGGGCAACGATGTGGCAGCCATCAAGGAAGCCACCGATAAGCTGCAGAAGGCATTTTATGCCGTCTCCGAAAAGCTGTACAAGAACGCAGCGCCTCAGCAGGACGGCAGCGCGCCGAACGGCAGCGCGGGCGGCGACAGCGGTGTGGTAGACGCCGACTTCGAAGAAGTCAACGATTGATATTGTTTCGGGCGGACTCGCTCCGCCCGTGAAATCCTGTATCCCATAGGGGCGGGGGAAACCCCGCCCTACATAATCACCAGGAGAGGTGAATCGCATGGCGAACGAAAATAAACGAGATTATTACGAGGTGCTGGGCGTTGCAAAGGACGCCAGCGAGGCAGACATTAAACGCGCATACCGCAAGCTGGCAGCCCAGTACCATCCGGACGTAAATCATGACCCGGGCGCGGAGGAGCGCTTCAAGGAGATCAACGAAGCCAACGACGTGCTTTCGGACGAGGAAAAACGTGCAAAATACGATCAATACGGCTTTGCGGGCGTGGACCCGAATTTTAACCCCGGCGGCAGCCCCTTCGGCGGCGGCTTCGGGGATTTCGGCGGCTTTGGAGATATTTTCAGCGATCTGTTCGGCGGCGGCAGAAGCTCCCGCCGGAATCCAAACGCGCCCATACAAGGCGAGGACGTAACCGCCCATGTCGAGGTCACCTTTGAGGAAGCCGCCTTCGGCACGGAGAAGGAAATCTCAGCCTCCCGCATCGAGAACTGCGACCAATGCCACGGCACAGGCGCCGCTCCCGGTACGAAGTCCGAAACCTGTATGCGCTGCAACGGAACGGGCACCGTACGGACACAGCAGAGCTTCATGGGCATGACCATGCAGTCCACCGCCGCATGCCCCGATTGCCGCGGTACCGGCAAGGTCATCCGCACCCCCTGCACCCGCTGCAAGGGCAAAGGAAAGGTGCGCCGCAACTACAAAACAAAGGTCAAATTCCCCGCCGGCATCGACAACGGTCAGACGCTCCGCGTCCGGGGTGAGGGAAGCGCTGGCTACAACGGCGGTCCCTCCGGCGACCTGATGGTCACCGTGTCCGTCCGCCCCCATGCGCTCTTCACGCGTCAGGGACAGGATGTCTATTGCGAAATGCCAATCTCCTTTACGCAGGCCGCCTGCGGCGCGGAGGTGGATGTTCCGACACTGGACGGCAAAGTGCGCTACACGGTCGGCGAAGGCACTCAGACCGGAACGACCTTCCGTCTGCGCGGCAAGGGCATTCCCTTTGTCAACGGACGCGGACGCGGTGATCAATTCGTCACCGTGGTCGTAGAAACGCCCGGCCGCCTGTCCAGAGAGCAAAAGGAGCTGCTGCGCCGCTTGGAGGAAAGCGGCGGAGATTCCAACTATCCCAAACGCAGGAAATTTTTTGACAAAACAAAATAATAAGGAGCCTGCCGGATGGCAGGCTCCTTTGATATATACAGGGCGCACCGCTGCGTGCGTCCGTTATCTTTTTCGCGCCAACGGGGTGGAAGCTTCCTGCGCCTCGTTGAGCGCAAGAATAATCTGATTCGACACCAACCAGCCACGCTCCGTCAAACGCCAGCGTTCATCCTCCCGCTCCGCAAGACCGCGCTTGGAAAGCTGCTCCAGCAGCAGCTCCAGCGGCGCAAACGGCATTAAAAACTGCCGCTCATATTCCTGCGCCTCCAAGCCCTCGGCGATCCGAAGCCGAAGCATTACATATTCCCCGGCACGCTCCCGCAGAGGAACGGTCTCACACTCACTGAGCACCGTTCCGTGGCGGGCGATGCCGTCGATATACCCGCGCAGATCGCGCACGGCGGTGAAGCGCTTGCCGGCGAAATCAGACGCCGCCGTAGGACCGAAGCCGAGATATTCCCCGCCCGTCCAGTATTTCATGTTGTGCGCGGAGCGGAACCCCGGCTTCGCAAAATTGGAGATTTCATAATGCTCGTAGCCGTAATCCCGCAAAAGCTCCGATGCCGCCAGATACATATCCGCCTGCAAATCATCATCCGGCAGATTGGCGCAGTCTCTGTAGCTCCACAGCGGTGTGTTCGGTTCGACCTTCAGCGCATAACAGGACATATGCTCCGGCTTCAGCTCGAGCACATGCTCCACTGTCTCCTTCCAGCCCGTCAGGGTCTGGTTGGGCAGACCGTACATCAGGTCAAGCGAGATATTCCCGAAGCCGACTTCGCGTGCCCGCACAACCGCCTGTCTCGCCTGCTCAAAGGTGTGGGGTCGACCCAGCTTTTTGAGCATCTCGTCGCTGTCGGACTGCACCCCGATGGAGATGCGGTTGAAGCCCGCACGCAAAAACTTTTTCAGTGCGGTCTTGGTCACGCTGTCCGGATTCGCCTCCAGCGTGATCTCAGCCTCCGGGTGCAGATGGAATCTCCGCTGCACCTCGTCGAGGATTTTCTCCAGATTCTCCGCGCCGAAAAAGCTGGGCGTGCCGCCGCCGAAATAGACGGTGTCCACCGTATGCTCCGGCGCCAGCCGTCCTGTTTCGCGAATATGGTCCGCCAACGCCTGCATATAGTCATCGGTCGTGCGGCGGTCTCGACTGCCGCCGACGGAATAGAAATCGCAGTATTCACATTTGCTCTTGCAAAAGGGGATATGCACATAAATGCCGAGCCGTTTGGCGGTATTTGATTGCTTCATCACAAAAAAAGCCATGCTGACGCTCCTTATCCGATGCGCGAGCGGATAAACTCGCGGAATTCGTCGGCGGTACCGACGGTAAAGCCGTCCTTCGCGACAAAATACCACCGGCGGCTGCTGCTGCGCAGGAGAAACAGATGCTCCGTCTCCCGCATCTGCGTCACTTCGGAATATGCGCCCTCCAGCTCCTCATCCCTCTGCTCCATGGTCTGCACAAAGGTCAGCTCATAAAACTCTATATGGACCTTCAGCGCGGAAACACCGTACGCCTTGATGACGCCCTCTTCCCAGTCGCGCAGCGCCTTTTTGGGTCCAAAAAACTGGGAATAGGCAAGATACGCCGCCGCAGCGATCAAAAGCAGCATCATCAACAGGTTCGTGGTGGAGCGGTTGACGATATATTGCCAGACCGTCACACCCAACAGAATCACGGTAATACCGCAGCACAGCAGCGTCACCCAACGAAAGGCGCGCGGTATTGCGCCGAGAGAGGCCTCCTTCTGGCATTTTACATCAATGGTGGTATCCGCAACAAATTTCGGTGTCATAGCTTGCTCCTTACAGTTGAATTTTGACCGGTCGAAACAACAAATCAGGCGACCAGCGACCCATACCACACCGGCAAACAGAAGCCGTTTTCGGCGTCAGGATTCCTCAATGCGCTGGACGGCGATGACGCGGTTGCCCTCCTCAATGCGCATCAGGATCACGCCCTGCGTATCCCGGCGATAGACATTGACACTCTCCGCGGGCGTCCGCAAAATCACACCGCCGGACTCGATCAGCATGATATCATCCGTGTCAGACACCACCGCCGCGCCTGCGACCAGACCCGTCTTTTCCGTCAGACGATAGTTGCGCAGACCCTTGCCGCCGCGGCTCTGCGGCTGACGGGAGCCGTCCTCGCCGCGGAGGTAGCTCTCCACAGGCGTGCGCTTACCGTAGCCGTTGTCGGTGACCGTGAGCAGCGTCTTGCCCTCTGCGGCGACCGCCGCGCCCACGACGCAGTCATCTTCCTCCAGTCGGATTCCGCGGACACCGGTTGCGTCGCGTCCCATGGGACGCACGTCCGTTTCGGCAAAGCAGATCGCCATTCCCTTTCGGGTCGCCAGCAGAAGATTGTCGCTTCCTGTGGTTTTCATCACTGCGATCAGCTCGTCGCCCTCGTCAAGAGACAGGGCACGGATGCCGGCCTTTCGGGCCGTGTGGATCGCGTCGAGCTGCAGCCGTTTTACCGTACCTCTGCGGGTAACCATCGCCAGATATTCATGGTCGGTGAATTCCCGGGTCAGCAGCATTGCCGTGACGCGCTCGCCCTCCTCCAGCGGCAGGATATTGACGATATTTGTCCCTCTCGCGGTACGGCTTGCCTCCGGGATGAGGTAGCCCTTGCGCCGGTGGACGCGTCCCGTGTTGGTGAAGAACAGTACATAATCGTGTGTCGAGGCGATGAAGAGGTTCTTTACATAATCCTCTTCCTTCAGGCTCTGCCCGGAAATGCCTCTGCCGCCGCGGCGCTGGGCGCGGTAAGTATCCACCGGCATGCGCTTGATGTAGCCCGCGTCAGACAGCGTGTAGCAGCACTCCTCTTCCTCGATCAGGTCCTCGATGTCGATCTCGTCCTCGACATCCTGGATCTCGGTGCGGCGGTCATCGCCGTACTTATCCCGGATGGCGGTCAGTTCCTCCTTGACGATGCCCTTGACCAGCTCCATGTCGCCCAAGACCCGCTGGTAATAGGCGATTTTTTCCTCCAGCTCCCTGTATTCCGCCAACAGCTTGTCTTTTTCCAGACCCTGCAGACGCTTGAGCTGCATGTCCAGTATCGCCTGTGCCTGTACTTCAGACAGACCAAAGCGCTGCATCAAATTTTCCTTTGCGTTATCGTAGGAGGAGCGGATGATGCGGATGACCTCATCGATATTTTCCTGCGCAATGATCAGACCTTCCAGCAAATGCGCGCGCTCCTGCGCCTTCCGCAGATCGTAGCGGGTACGGCGCAGAATGACCTGCTCCTGGTGGTCAAGATATTCGTCCAGAATCTCCCGCAGGGACAGCACCTTCGGCTGGCGTTGGTCGTTGACCAGCGCCAGCATATTGATGGCAAAGGTGGACTGAAGCTGTGTCTGCGCAAACAGACGGTTCAAAACGACCTGCGGATTCGCCTCACGCTTGAGCTCGATGACGATCCGCATGCCGTTGCGGTCGGACTCGTCCCGAATGTCGGAAATGCCGTCAAGTCGCTTGTCGTTGACCTGATCGGCCATATTTTTGATGAGCATCCGCTTGTTCACCTGATAGGGAATCTCGGTCACGATGATGCGCTGGCGGTTTTGTCCGAATTCCTCCATTTCCGTTCGGGCGCGCATGGTCACGCGGCCCCTGCCGGTCGCATAAGCGGCGCGGATGCCTGCTCTGCCCAAAATCAGTCCCCGGGTGGGGAAGTCGGGTCCCTGGATATGCTCCATCAGCTCGGACAGCGTCGCCTCAGGATTGTCCAGCACGCACAGGCAGGCGTTGATGACCTCCCGCAGGTTGTGCGGCGGAATGTTGGTCGCCATCCCGACGGCAATGCCCGACGAGCCGTTGACCAGCAAATTCGGGAAGCGGCTGGGCAGCACTCTCGGCTCCTTGCGGCTTTCGTCGAAGTTGGGATCCCAGTCCACGGTCTCCTTGTCCAGATCGCGCAGCATTTCGTTTGAAATTTTGGAAAGACGCGCCTCCGTGTAACGGTAGGCCGCGGGGGGATCGCCGTCCACGGAGCCGAAGTTGCCGTGTCCGTCGACGAGCATATAGCGCATGGAGAAGTCCTGCGCCAGACGCACCAGCGCGTCGTACACGGAGGCGTCGCCGTGGGGATGATAGCGACCCAGCACATCGCCGACGCAAGTGGCGGATTTCTTAAATGGCTTATCGGCGGTCAGTCCGTCTTCGTACATGGCGTAGAGAATGCGGCGGTGCACAGGCTTCAGACCGTCCCGCACATCCGGCAGCGCGCGCCCGACGATGACCGACATGGCATACTCCAGATAGCTCTTTTTCATTTCATGGACAAGCTCAGAGGTCACAATCGCCTGTTCCGGGAACAGGATGTCCTCCGGCTTGTAGTCCTTCTTATGTGCCAAAACACTTCCTCCTTGATAAGGAAAATCGTTTTCGTTGTTCCGTCCGGGACTGCCGCGACCCGTTCGCGGGTCGCGCAATCACAGGCGTATTTTCTTCATGCTTCCAGCCGGTCAATAGTCCAGATTCTCCACATGTCTGGCGTTTTGCTCAATGAACTCCTTGCGCGGTTCCACCTTTTCACCCATCAGGAGCGTAAAGATCTCATCCGCCTTCACCGCGTCCTCCAGCTCGATGCGCTTTAACGTGCGGCGCTCCGGATCCATCGTCGTTTCCCACAGCTCGTGGGGATTCATTTCGCCCAGACCCTTGTATCTGGAAATGTCGATTTTTGCGTTGGGATTGTCCGCACGCAGTTCGGCGGAAATCGCGTCCCGCTCTTCATCAGAGAAGGCAACGCGTGAGGTCTTGCCTCTGGTCAGCTTATACAGCGGCGGCATGGCGGAATAGACATAGCCCTGCTCGATCAGCGGGCGCATATAGCGGAAGAAAAAGGTCAGCATCAGCGTACGGATATGGCTGCCGTCCACATCGGCGTCCGCCATAATGACGATCTTGTGATAACGGAGCTTGTCGAGACTAAAATCTTCGCCGATGCCCGCACCCAGTGCGGTAATGACGGG
Organism: uncultured Clostridia bacterium; assembly: GCA_946059285.1. The sequence continues at coordinate 1,322 of CAMGMW010000003.1, read as the reverse complement.
CTGGAGCTTATCATTGCCGATCACCTTGTCCTCGCGCACCTTTTCCACGTTGAGCATCTTGCCCCAGAGCGGCAAAATCGCCTGAAAGCGGGAATCGCGCCCCTGCGTCGCGGAGCCGCCGGCGGAATCGCCCTCAACGATATAAATTTCGGTTAACGTGGGGTCCGTCTCGTTGCAGTCACGCAGCTTGTCCGGCATGGCGGCGCCACCCAGCGCCGTCTTGCGGCGGATCTGTTCTCTTGCTTTTCTGGCGGCTTCTCTGGCGCGGTTGGCAGTCATTGCCTTCTCTAGGATTGTCCGCGCCACCGCCGGATGCTCCTCAAAATAGGTGGAAAGCTGCTCCGTCACGATGGAATCCACCAGCGTGCGGATGTAGGCGTTGCCCAGCTTTGCCTTCGTCTGCCCCTCAAACTGCGCGTCCGTCAGCTTAACGGAAATGACCACGGTTAAGCCCTCGCGGCAATCCTCGCCGGAAACCTTGTCCGCGTCGGTTTTGATCACGCCGACCCTTGTGCCGTAGGCGTTCATAACGCGGGTCAGCGCTGTTTTGAAGCCCGTCTCGTGCATGCCGCCTTCGGGCGTGTGGATATTGTTGGCAAAGGAGGCAATCGTCTCGTTATACGAGTCAGTGTATTGCAGCGCAATCTCCGCCTGCGCATCGCGCTTTGTGCCGGATATATACACCACATTGTCGTGAAGCGCCGTCTTGTGGCGGTTGTGCCACTGGACAAACTCACGGATACCGCCTTCATAGCACATGGCGTCGGAAACCGGCTCTAAGCCTCTTGCGTCGGTGATGGTGATGTGCAGACCGGCGTTGAGGAACGCCTGTTCCCGCATCCGGGCGTGCAAAATCTCATAGTCATAGGTCAGCGTGTCGAACATCTCAGGATCCGGCTTGAACGTCACAACGGTACCATGCCGGTCGGTGTTGCCGATGACGCACATTTCCTGCGTGATGTGACCGCGGGAGAAGCGCATCTGATAGATTTTGCCCTCCTTGTGGACCTCAACGTTCAGCCATTCAGACAGGGCGTTGACCACAGACGCGCCGACGCCGTGCAGACCGCCGGAAACCTTGTAGCCGCCGCCGCCGAACTTTCCGCCGGCGTGCAGCACGGTGTAGACCACCTCAAGGGCGGGTCTGCCGGTCTGTGCCTGAATGTCCACGGGGATCCCTCTGCCATCGTCCGTGACGGTGATGGTGTCGCCGGGATTGATGGTGACGGTGATATGCTTACAGTAGCCTGCGAGCGCCTCATCGATGGCGTTGTCCACGATCTCATAGACCAGATGGTGCAGACCGCTGGAGGAAGTGGAGC
>CAMGMW010000002.1 GCA_946059285.1 uncultured Clostridia bacterium | reverse complement strand
ATTGCAAAATCATTTGTTGTAGCTTTATTTTGCAATTTTGATCGCTGCGGCGGGTCATTGAACGCGAAAGGGAACCCTGACGGTTCCCTTTCACACTTTCCTTCCCTCCGTCATACTCAACCGGATCGTTTTTTGACGCTCTGGTCAAAACCTCCGGCTTAGCCGGAGGTTTTGATACTATTTTTCTGATAGAAATCTTTCATTTTTATCAGACAGGTGCCGCAGTTTGCGTTGCCATTTTGCGGCAGGCCGCAAAAGCCGCCTCATAAGTTCTTGACGCGCCTGCGGCGCTATAAAAAGCTTCTTTTTATCAAGAACTAGTATGACTTATGTCATCGGGATCAAAAGCATCGTCCCCGCCGGGATCTGTGTGCCTTCCAGATCATTTGCTTCCAAAACGGAGCGTACCGGGGTGCGGCAAGCTTTCGCGATATCCCACACGTCCTCGTCGCTCTCCGTACGGCGCAGTATCACAGACGCTCGGCGTCCGGCATCCTCTTTCTCCTCGCTGATGCTCCCGCCGCACACACCGCGCAGGCGGTGCGTCGCTGCGCACTCCACCTCAGCGCTGACCGGGCAGCGCACTTCCATACCATTGCCGCTCGCGTTGCAGAATACTTCCTCTGTCCCGACATTCGCCACGCGGCAGCTTCCGTTTTCCGCAAGCTCCGTCTCCATCAGGAACGTCGGGCGCAGGCTTCGTCCCTGCAAAGCGCCTTCCGGGTCCGTATAAAGCAAATTACATACTAACGGCAGCTCGATCGTCATTCGGTCACCCTGTCGGCGCTTGATCGCCTCCTCCGGGCAGACGCATGCGTCTATAATTTTCCCCGCCGGTGTCTCGCAGTCTGCCTGCGCCGTGCCGCGGAAACTCTGCCGGTCCAGCACACCCCACATCTCCCATTCGTTCCACTGCGGGGTAAACTCCGCATCCGTGCAATAGGCATCCTCGATCAGCGTCACCTTCTGTTGTCCGTATGCCGTACACTGCGCCAGAAGATTGACGCTCAGCAACACTCTGCGGCAGTCCATCTGTCCGTCCGGCTCTGTTTCAGCAGCCGTCAGCGTCAGAATCGTTTGCAGATCGCTGTCCTCCTGCGCGGATTCCATGTCCACATATTGCGAGAACGGTATCCCGCTGTTCCATGTCTCCAGTCCGCCTTCCGGATTTTCATAAAGCATATGAACCGCGAGATTACCTTTGAACACCGCCTTGCTGCCCACCATCTTTTGCTCCAGTACCTCCGTACGGTAGGTGCATTTCAAAAGCCGTTCCAGCGCCGGTCTGCCTGCGGGAAGCTCAATCTCTTCATTCAGGACAAAGCTTTTTTCTCCCAGTGCCGTCGGCACACGCAGGGGTAATTCGGTTCGCTTGAGTTGTAACGTCGGCGCAGCCTCCGGCATATCATAGGTCATTTGCCGCCGGCTGACATAAACGGCGATCGTGCACGAAACATTCACCCGTACCAGCAGCTTTCGTGAATTGAGCATCCGTGCATCCACGCCGCGGACCGCGCAGCGGCACTGCATCGTGCATTCATCCTGCGGCAGCTCAAACTCCTTACGGACGGAAAACGGAAGCTGTGCTTCCAGCCGCTGCACCTCCTCATTTTCCGTGACGATCAGTACACCAACCTGTACCAGGCCAGATACCGCCGCGCTTCCGGCACTGCACTCCTCCGAGCGCACCAGCGCAGTTCCGAAGGCATCGACAACACGATCCGCATCAGAATAGGTGTCAGGCACGATCAATTCAGCCGTCTGCTCCTGTGTGACCGTTTCGCAGAGGATTCTGCTTAAATATTCCAGTCTGTTCTCCTGAAAGACAAGCTCCATCGTTTTCACTCCTTGTTCGTTCTACGCAATATTTATGCGGAAGTGGACAGGTTTATCACACTTTTTTATCTAACGCTTTCGGGTAAAGAGCAAGCCGCAAATCAAAAGCGCAATCCCAATCAGCGCCAGCACAAATTCCGAGCTAAACAACAACGACAGCAGGAATCCCAAACCGATCGCCATCAGCACAGAGCCAATCAGTTCATTCTTTTTACACATAATAACCGCCCCCTGCTAAACCTATGCGCAGGAGGCGGTGTACATGCATTATTTTATTTCCCCAATGTTGGACATTTTATCAGTGTCTAGTAATCCGGAATATTTAAGCGCTATGGTCTGCAACTATGGTTTCGCCACGCAAGTGAGCTGCCATGCGTCAAGGAGGAGATGCGACCAGCAAAAATCAGGTGCTGCAGATCGGCGTAAAACTCCGGATGCTACAGACGATTTAGTTTAATTCCCAAAGTTTGATTTCCTTTGCGCTCTCATACAGTCGGACATAGCTGGCGTGCCGGGTTGGCTCCAGCTTTCCCTCCCTCAGCGCGGTCAGAACCGCACAGTCCGGTTCGCTGATGTGAGCGCAGTCATGATATCTGCATTGACCCAAAAAGGGCGCAAAATCCGGGAATGCATATTGCAGGTTTTCCTTCAGAATCAAATTCATCTGCTCTGTATCGAAAGAGGAAAATCCCGGCGTATCAATCACACCCGTTCCGTCCGGCAGACAATACAGCTCAACATGGCGGGTCGTATGCCGCCCACGCCCCAGCTTTTCGGAGACTTCCCCTGTTTTCACTGACAGCGCCTGATCCATGCGGTTGAGGATGCTGCTCTTGCCGACGCCGGAATTACCGGTGAACGCGACAGTTTTCCCCCGGATCTCACGAAGCAGCGAATCAATTCCCTCACCGGTCTCCGCGCTGGTGGGAAACACGGGAAAACCCGCACGCCTGTAAATACCGCACAGTGTTTCTCCATCATTCAAATCGATCTTATTCACGCAAAGCAGGACAGGCACATTCTGATCCCCCGCAATTGCGGCAACACGGTCGATCAAAAACGGGTCGGTTACGGGATTTACAGCGGAGGCCAGAATCACCAACGCGTCCAGATTACTCACTGCGGGACGGACAAAGCAATTCCTGCGGGGGGCGATGGCTTCCACCATCCCCCGCCCGCCCTCGGTAGAGTATTCCACAAAATCTCCTACCAGAGGAGAAATATGTTCCTTGCGGAATTTTCCCCTTGCACGGCATTCGATAATCTTGCCCTGCTGGTTTTTAACATAGTAAAAGCCGCTCAGCGCTTTTATAATCTGACCGTTTCCGCTCTTACCCATGCATGCCTCAGCTCTCCGCCTGCGATGTCGATTCTGTCGGCTCTGCGCTCGGCTCCGTCGGCTCCACGCTTGGATCCGTCGGCTTTATGGTCGGCTCCGTCGGCGCAGGGCCGTCGGATACTTCCAGAATCACGATGGTGTTTTTTTCCACTTGAGAATTCGGTGCCTCGCTCTGTCCAAACACTCGATCCTTTTCCTCAGTTTCACTGAAAACACGCCTGATCTCGTATTTTAGACCGTTTTCTTTCAAAAGATTGATTGCGCTGACCACATCCAGACCGATCACTTGCGGGACATCCACCTTGCCGTTTCCCTTGCTGATATAGACCGTGACCTGCTGTCCCTTGCTCAGTTCACTCTTAGAGGCCGGCTCTGTCCGCGTAACTCTTCCTTCAGCAATGTCATCGCTTTCTTCATCCAAATAGATTATCTTCAAATTCAACCCCATACCCTTCAGTCGGGCATCGGCATTGTCCTTTGTCTCATTTTTCAGTTCCGGCATTTGCGTCAGACCGAGGCTTACATACAGGATAACCGTCTGACCTTCTTCCAGTTGTGCCTCTGCTGCCGGCTCCGTGCGGATGATATAGCCCGCCATCACGGTTTCGCTGGATTCCTCCACCGTGGTGACATGAAGACCCAGTCCCATCGCCTGCAGTTGACTCAGCGCGCTGGTGTCAGTCTGGTTGAGCAGATTGGGCATCAGATTCAACTGCTCCCCTAAGCTCACCTTCAACGTGACCGTTCTCGCTTTGCCGCCCTTTACAGTTTCTCCCGCTCTGGGCGACTGGTCGAAAATCTCTCCCGCTTCATACTCATCGTGATATTCATAGGTTGCACCGTCAATGTCAATGTTCAGCTCGGGGTAGTCCTCCGGGTCGATATCTTTGAGCTGCTTACCGATGAAATTCGGCACGACCACATCCTGCACTTCATCATTCGGCGTGCCTCCGCCGCTAAATAGCACAACACCCAGAACAACCAGCATAATCACTGCCAAAGCCGCCGCGACAATGATAATCACCATCTGGGTCTTGCGGCGCTTTTCTTCCGCCTGCTCTCTTTCTCTCCGCTCCCGCTCCGCACGGCGTTCCTCCGCTGAACGGGGCGTTTTTGCGCCGGTCTTTGCCGCAACATATCGCTCGGCATCCGTGCGATGTACGGCAGCCGTCTGCTGGGGTGCCACGGACGCGGCGCCGAAATAGAATACCGTGCCGGGATCCTTGCGGAATTCCTCCATATCATGCAGCATCTCTGAAGCGGAAGCATACCGCTCCTCCAGATTGGCCGACATTGCGTGCATTGCGATCTGCTCCAGACCGTGCGGAATTCCCTCAGTAAATGTGCTGGGAAGCGGTGCACCGCCGTTAATGTGCTTGATCGCCACGGAAACCGGCGTTTCACCGTCATACGGCGTACGACCTGTGAGCATTTCGTACATAACGACACCGAGAGAATATAAATCGGAGCGGTTGTCCACGCGGGCTCCCTTCGCTTGCTCCGGAGAAATATAGTGCACCGAGCCGAGCGCCTCCCGCGTCAGCGTATTCTGGGCAGAGCCGATACGGGCAATGCCAAAATCGGCGACCTTGATGCTGCCGTCCTTCAGGATCATAATGTTGTGCGGTTTGATATCCCGGTGCACAATGCCGCGGCTGTGGGCATGCTCCAGTGCTTTTGCGATCTGCATGGAAAAATGCAGCGTTTCGCGCCAGTTCAGGCAGCCTTTCTTTTCCAGATACCGTTTCAGGGTGATCCCTTCAATCAGCTCCATTACGATATAATCCACATCGCCTGAGCGGGAAACGTCATACACACTGACGATATTCGGATGCGACAGCATGGCAACCGCCTGAGATTCCGCATGGAACCTCCTGCGGAATTCCTGATCCCGCGAGAATTCATCCTTCAGAATCTTTATCGCCACCAAACGGTTCAGCCGATGGCACAGTGCCTTATAAACCACCGCCATGCCGCCCGTTCCGATGACCTCTAAAATTTCATATCGGTTGTCCAGCAGCCTACCTATATAACTATCCATACTCTCTCCTATCCGCATCTGCGGTTCGTTCTCTCCGGCGAACGGAAGCCGTAGTGTCCCGCCAAAAGGCGTTGTGTATTTATAGCGCGATCAGCACAGATGTAACATTATCCGGCGCGCCGCGGTTTTTCGCAATTTCCAACAACCGCTGGCAGCAATTATCCTTCCGTGCGCCGTGCAGTACCTCAAACAGGATCTCCTGATCCGCCATTTGATTAGACAGCCCGTCCGTGCACAGCAGAAGGCATTCCCCTCTGGCAAGCGGCACACGAAAAATGTCCGCATAGACCTGCTTTTCCGTCCCAACGGCTCTCGTGATCAGATTTTTGCCGGGATGATTTTTCGCCTGCTCATGAGTCAGCTCTCCACGCTGCACCATGATCTCCACCAGAGAATGATCTACCGTAATGCAGCGGATCCCGTCGTTATCCAACGCATATGCCCGGCTGTCACCCACATTAATCACCAATGCCGCAGTATCAACAATCAATGCGGCAACCAGCGTCGTGCCCATACCGCTGTATTCCTCACTGAGCTGCGAGTGTTCATAGACGGAGATGTTTGCCAGCTTGACAGCGGTACGCAGCATGGCTTCCAATTCGTTTTGTGTCATTTCTCTCCGGAATGAGCGCTTGACTTCCTCGGTAAAAACTTCACAGGCAAGCCGACTTGCGACATTGCCGGATTTTGCGCCGCCCATTCCGTCGCAGACAACTGCAAGCAGCACCTTATCTCCCAATGGCTCGATCCGATAAAAGTCCTGATTCTGTGTCCTGACATTTCCGGCGTCGGTCAATCCCCATTGGTCCATCAAACCTACTCCTTTCCGTCTTTTTTCTGTTCATACTGCCTGCGGAGCTGCCCGCAGGAGGCGTTGATATCGCTGCCCAGCGTTCTGCGCACCGTTGCGGGGATGCCGCGTTCCTCCAGCGTCCGCTGAAAGCGCTGTACTGTTGAAGGCAGGCTGGGCTTGAGCGGGCTTTCCGCCACATTGTTCAGAGGGATCAGGTTCACATGCGCCGCAATCCCCTTGAGGCGCCGGATCAGCAGCTTTGCCATTTCCGGCGTATCGTTGACATCCCTGATCATGGCATATTCAAACGAGATTCTTCTTCCCGTTTTTTCAAAATAATTCCTGCAGGAGGACAGCAAGGTCTGCACATCATAGCGTCGGTTCACCGGCATGATGCTGCTGCGGACAGCATCCTCCGGGGCATGCAGGGAAACAGAAAGCGTCAACTGCAAATTCTCCTCCGCAAGGCGGTCGATCTTGTCCGCCAGGCCACACGTTGACAGGCTGATATGCCGCATGCCGATGTTCATGCCCTTTGGGGCGTTGACCAGCTGCAAAAAGCGCAGCACCTCGTCATAATTGTCCAGCGGTTCCCCAATCCCCATCAGAACGATGTTGGAAATCGGCAGTCCGGAATCAAGCTGGGTAAAAAGCACCTGATCCAGCATTTCCGAAGCACGCAGGCGCCGCACCAGTCCGCCTTTCGTGGATGCACAGAAAGCACAGCCCATCGGACAGCCAACCTCCGACGAGATGCAGACCGTGTTCCCATGGTGGTAGCGCATCAAAACGCTTTCTACACAGTTGCCGTCTGCCAGCCGCCAAAGATACTTGATGGTGCCGTCTTTGGCCGATTGCAGCTTTCTGGCCACGGTCGGACAATCCAGCTGATACCGCTGCTCCATCTTTTCCCGGAGCGTATTGGACAGATTTGTCATTTCCGAAAAGCTGCGGACACCGCGATGCAGCCAGGAAAAAACCTGTTCTGCGCGAAAGGCAGGCTCTCCCAGATCCCGCAGTTCCTGCGTCAGCTCCTCACAAGTCATTGATTTGATGTCCTTCACGTCCGCCTCCTGAATTTACAGATGAAAAAGCCGTCCGTGCCGTGGTCACAGGGCAAAAGCGTTGTCATCGCCGCATCCGAAATGCCGGAGTTTTGGGGAAATCGCACCATTTCTGCTTCAAATTCCGGATGATGGCGCAAAAAGTTTTCGGCAATTTCTTCATTCTCGCGGCGCAGAATCGTACAGGTGCTGTACAAAAGTATGCCGCCGTCGCGGACATAATGCGCCTGCTGTTCCAGAATTTTCATCTGTATCTCCGGCAAGCGCTCCGTCTGCCGCAAATCTTTATATCGAATATCCGGTTTTTTGCGGATTACGCCGAGTCCCGAACAGGGTACATCCGCCAGCACCGCGTCCATCGTTCCATACCACTCGCGCACCGGCTGTGACGCGTTCTGCAAACGAGTCTGCAAAACGGAAAGTCCGAGCCGTGCAGCGCCGTTTTCTATCAGCTTCAGCTTATGGGGATGGATATCACAGGAAATCAGCCTGCCGCGGTTTTTCATTTGGATCGCCGCTGCAAAGCTCTTTCCGCCCGGTGCGGCGCAGCAGTCCAACACCTGCATACCGGGCTGAATGTCTGCCGCTAGCACCGCCAGCTTTGCCGCTGCATCCTGCACATAAAACCATCCGTCGTGAAACGCCTGCAGCGCTTCCAGATTACCAGTCCCGGAAACGGTCAGGCAATCCGCCAGCCACGGATGCACGCTGCATTCGGCGCCCGCGGCTTCCAGCGCAGTCCGCACGGCTTTCAAATCCGTGCACAGAGAATTGACCTGCAGTACCGTCGGCGGAATTTCATTGTGACTTTGCAGCAGTCGTTCTGTTTTCTCTGCGCCGTATTGACTGCAAAGCAGCTTCGTCAACTCCGCCGGATGACTGTAGCGGAGGGAAAGCTCTTGCGGTATTGGCAGGTTTTGTGCACGAAGCATGTTCCGCAAGACGCCGTTTACCAGCCGTGCCGCGTGCGCGTTTGCGTGGCGCTTCGTCTGCTCTACCGCCTCATTGACTGCGGCGGAGGCGGGAATCCTGTCCATTTTAGTAATCTGATATACAGCAAGCCGCAGGATCTCCTCCACCACAGGCTGAAGCTTTTTCCCCTGCACAAAGGAAGTGATTTGAAAATCCAGCAGCATTCGGTTCTGTATCACACCGTAACACAGACGGCTCGCCAGCGCCGCATCGCGCCGGTCTGCGCCGCGCAGCAGTTCCTTGAGCACGCCGTCTGACCATGCGCCGCTTTGTCGGCATGCGATCAACGCACGCAGTGCAATCTCTCTTGCGTTTGACATATCAAATAGTAATCGGATGCCCGCGGAAATAGTCCGGCGCACGCATTCGCCTGCCGCCGTCCGCCTGCAGCTCCGTGATGGTCAAAACACCGTCGCCGCAGGCAATCTCCAACCCCTGCTTGGTCAAAGCCAGCGGCGTACCCGGCGCCGCGTCGGTCTCCCGCTCCGAAGGAATGACTGCAAAAATTTTAAATCTGGTCCCGTTCAATTCTGTCGTTGCTACGGGCCAGGGATCCAGCCCGCGCACATGATCGATAATCTGACACTTCGTATCTCTCCAATCGATGGGGCACAGCGTCTTTGTCAGCATCGGTGCATAGGTCGCTTCTTCGTGATTCTGAGGTGTACGGGTCGTTTCCCCCCGTTCTGCCGCACGCAGCGTATCGCAAAGCAGGTCCGCGCCGATTCCCGCCAGCCGATCCAGCAGGCTTTGTGCATTTTCAAAAGGCTCAATCGGTGTTTTCCGGATTTCTATGATATCACCGGCATCCATTTCCGCAGACATGTACATCGCTGTCACTCCGGTCTCTTTCAGTCCGTTCAGAATCGCCCACTGAACCGGAGCCGAGCCACGCAGTTCGGGCAGAATGCTGGCATGAATGTTGATACAGCCCAAGCGCGGGATATCCAACACCTGCTGCGGCAGAATCTTACCAAAGGCAACTACGGCAATGATATCCGGCTGCAGGGCGCGCAGTTCTTCCAGCACTGCATCGTTTCGAAAGGTCGTCGGCTGAAATACCGGCAGGCCGCGGCTCAGCGCATATGTTTTCACCTCGGACATTGCCAGCTTCATACCCCGGTTTTTGGGCATGTCCGGTTTGGTATACACACCGACGATCTCAAAGGCTTCCTCCGTCAGGCGGCGCAGGCAGGTCGCAGCAATGTCCGGTGTCCCCATAAAAACGACTCTCATGCGTCTGTCTCCTCTGCGTTTTGAAGTGCCCTGATTTCATCATCGGTCAGTTTGTGGTGGGCAATTTCCGTATAGATTTTTCCGTCCAGATGGTCGCACTCGTGACACAGGCAACGGGCAATCAGTTCCTCGCCTTCCAGTTCAAACCATTCGCCGTTTCGATCCTGTGCGCGTACCTTCGTATAATTCGGGCGTTTCACCAACCAATACTCTCCCGGTACACTGAGGCAGCCCTCCATACCGTCCTGCTCCCCGGCGGTTTCAAGCACCTCCGGATTCACCAGCTCAACGATCTCATCGCCCAGATCGATCACCACGACGCGGCGCAGAATGCCGATCTGCGGCGCCGCAAGTCCCACGCCCTCGGCGTTCAGCAGGGTTTCCGCCATATCGTCCAGAAGCGTTCCGAGCCTCTCGTCAAACTTTGTCACAGGGCGACAGACTTTATGCAGCGCCGACTCCTGAACGGTCAAAATTCTTCTCAATGCCATGTGTATTCCTCTCATTCGTTGGCGTTGACATCGACAAATATCCCAACACCTTGATTGTTTTTTTCCTTTGCAAATTCGCGCATCAAGTATGCCAAAAGCTGGCGAAGTGTCCGCGTGTTGCGGCAGCTCAGAGTAAGATTGGCACGGTAGTGATAATTGATGCGCGGAATGCTCGCCGGCGCCGGTCCCAGCAGCGTGACCTGCTCGCCGCGATAAAACTCCGAAGCAAGCTGCTTTTCCAGTGCACTCCGAAAGCGCAATGCCGCCTGCCATACCCGTTCACTCTGCTGTCCATGAAAAGTCACCGTTAGCAAGTCCCGAAACGGGGGACAGCCCCGCATCCGGCGAAGCGGTATCTCCATGTCATAAAAGGTATCATAGTCCTGCCTTGCCGCAAGCGTCAGCACCTGATTCTGCGGCGTCATGGTCTGGATCAGTGCACGGCCCTGCTTCTCACCGCGTCCCGCTCTGCCGACCACCTGCGTGATCATGCTGAAGGTCGTCTCAGCGGCGCGGTAGTTACCGACATACAGCGACATATCGGCGTCCAGTACGCCTACCAGCGTTACATTGTCAAAATTCAGGCCCTTTGCCACCATCTGTGTTCCCAGTAGAATTGGGATTTTTTCTTCCCGGAAACGGGTCAGCAGCCTCTCGTGAGTATTCACTGCCGAGACGGTATCCGCGTCCATGCGCAGAGTCTGCGCCTCCGGCAGCAGATTTGCGAGCTGCTCCTGCACCTTCTGTGTGCCGAAGCCGATCTGCTTCAGGTGTCCGCCGCACTCCGGGCAGCGGGACGGCATCGGTGCGGAATAACCGCAATAGTGGCACATTAGCCGCCCATTGGCATGATGATATGTCAGATTCACGCTGCATCCCGGGCAGCTTGGAACAAAGCCGCAATCCACACAGGTCACCATTCGGCTGGTGCCCCGGCGATTCAGAAAAAGGATCGATTGCTGCCCCTGTTTCTGATTTTCACAGAGGGCGCTCAGCAAAGGCGCACTGATGGCGGTCGCGTTGCCCTGCTTGAGCTCTGCTTTCATATCCACCAGCTCGACCGGCGGCAAAGCCTGCCGGTTATAGCGTTTTTTCATTGTGTAAAGTCGGTACAGCCCCATTTGGGCGCGATACATACTCTCAATAGACGGCGTCGCCGAGCCAAGCAAAACTAACGCGTGCTCCTGAGCACCGCGATAGATCGCCACTTCTCTGGCATGGTAGCGCGGCGCATTCTCGGACTTATAGGTATGCTCCTGCTCCTCGTCTACGATCAGAAGCCCCAGATTTCGGGCAGGTGCAAAAACAGCGGAGCGCGTACCAAGCACTACGGAAGCTTCCCCGCTGCGGATACGTTTCCAAGCATCATATCGTTCCCCAATCCGCAGACTGCTGTGCAGCACGGCAACTCTTTCGCCGAAATGGGCGGAAAACAGGGACAACAGCTGGGGTGTAAGTGAAATCTCCGGTACCAGAAGGATCGCGGACTTTCCATCGTGCAGACAATCGGAAATCAGCTTGATATAAACTGAGGTCTTGCCGCTGCCGGTTACACCGTACAGCAGGGCGACGCCTTCTTTCTGTGCCGAAAGTCCCGCGTATGCCTCCTGCTGTTCCGCGTTGAGCACCAGCGGACCGTCCAGCGCTGCCGGCACCACCTGCGGACAGCGAAGCTGTTCCTGTTCGCAATACGCCAAATAGCCCAATTTTTGCAAACGGTTGAGCGTCGCAGTGGAAGCGCCGGTAAAATAGCAAAGCTCCTTTGCCGCACAGGAGCCAATCGTTGTCAGCAGTTCCAGGACCGCATATTGCAGCGGTGCGGACTTTCGCTTGCTCTGTGCGTAGTGCATCGCCTCCTCGGCAGGGACCGTAAGGGAAACAATCCGCTCCGTTTTATCCCCGACGCGGCGACGGTGATCCGTCTCGATCAGAATCAGCTTTTTGCGGAGCAAATAACGCAAAGCGCCCTGCAGTCCCGGCTCTGAAAACTGCTTTCGCAGTGCAGATGCATCCGCTGCACCGCCCAGGGCTTCCAGTGCCTCCATGACCGCAAGGGCATCCGGCTGGCGATGAATTTGCATCCGCCAGTCGGTTTCCACCGCGATCTGATACCGTTCTTCCTCCCGAAACCAGATACCCGCGGGCAGAATTGCTTTCATTGCATCGTAAAATGTGCAAAAGTAACGCTCCCGCACGAAGGCGGCCATGCGCAGCTCACGCTCATCCAGCAGAGGCTGCTGATCCAGCACCTCTGCCACCGGCTTTAAGCGCGTTTCATCGCCCTCAACAACAGACAGAACAACGCCCTCACTGCAGCGGTTTGCACGTCCGAACGGCACGCTGACCCGCTGCCCAGCGCAAAGCGTCATCCCCTCCGGGATACGATAGTCGTAGGGCTTGTCGATGGCATAAATCGCCGCTGCTACGGCAATTTTAGCGATCATACGACTCTCCCCCCGACATTTGTGTTCTTTATTCTCTGATGGAAGCAACCAGCTTCCCTTCTGCCACCTCACGGATTGCCAGTGTCACCGGCTTATCGCTCAGCGGCACATGGAACGTTTCAGCCTCAATGGAGATCTGTCTTGCGCGGCGGGCGACGACATTCACCATCAGATAGCGGCTGTCAATATTCTTCAAAAGCTCGGACATCGCTGGATAAAGCATAGAACTATTCCTCCTCAAAAATTGATCGTCTGTATTCTGCTCTGCAGGACTCTGCGGTCAGAATTGCCTGAAGCTCATCTACCGCATGCGAGATAGTATCGTTTATAATGATATATTGATAGCTGGACGCCGATTGGCATTCCTTCATCGCAATTTCAAGCCGGCGTGCCGCGATTTCCGGCGGTGTATCGCCGCGTCCGGTCAACCGCCGCTTCAGCTCCTCGTAGGATGGCGGCGCAATAAAGACGGAAATTGCATCCTTTCTGCGTTCCATCACCTGAAGCGCACCCTGCACCTCGATCTCCAGCACCACGCTGATTCCCTCGTTCAGGGCTTCCTCCACCGGTTTTACCGGCGTACCGTAGTAATTCCCCGCATAGGACGCATGCTCCAGCAGCTCGCCCGCTGCAATCATCCGCTCGAATTCCGGACGGTTTATAAAATAGTAATCCACACCGTCTTGTTCACTCGGACGCATGGAGCGCGTCGTTGCTGACACAGAGTAACGCAGGGACGGATTGCGCCGCATCACCTCATGCAGCACAGTCCCCTTGCCGACACCGGAAGGTCCTGACACAATGATAATTCTTCCGCGTTTCATTCCTCTTCCTCCTGTGCCGTGTCCTCCGATTTATCTGCCAGGCGTCTGGCAATGGTCTCCGGCGGAATCGCCGAAAGAATCACATGATCCGTGTCCATCAAAAGGACAGCGCGAGTCTTTCTGCCGTAGCTGGCATCGACCAGCATGGCACGTTCCTTTGCCTCCTGTACCAGACGTTTAATCGGTGCGGAATCCGGGCTGACCACGGTCAGCAGATGTTGATCGGAAACCATATTCCCAAAGCCGATATTGATCAATCTCATCATTCTCACTCAATATTCTGAATTTGTTCGCGGATTTTTTCCAGTTCCGCCTTGATCTCAACCACATTGCGCGCCTGCTCGATGTCATTCCCCTTCGAGCCGATGGTGTTGGCCTCTCGGTTCATCTCCTGCAGCAGGAAATCCAGTTTTCTGCCGATCGCATCGCCGGAAGCAAGCAGGCTGTCCATTTGGGACAGATGGCTGCGGAGCCGCACCGTTTCCTCATCCACCGCGATCTTGTCGGCAAACAGGGCAGCTTCTGTCAGGATACGGCTTTCATCAATCGAGGTGTTTTCCAGCACCTCCCGCATCTTGTTCTCCAGTTTGGTGCGGTATTCCTGCACTGTGACCGGACTGCGCTCCTCCACGCGGGCAATATAAGTCAGGATCGTTTCCATCCGACCGCGGAGGTCCGCGACCAGCGCCGCTCCCTCCACCTCACGCATTCGGTTATACGCATCGATTGCCTCCTGAGCAACGCTGACGATGTCTGCGGTGACCTTCTTTTCATCCTCTTCCTGCTTTTCCACCACAAAAACATCGGAAAAGCGCGCAAGTGCGGTCGCACTGACATCGTTTCGCACATCGTAATCGCAGGCGATTGTGCGCAGCGCATTCAAGTATCCCTCCAGCACGGGGCGGTTGAGGGAAATGCGGACATTGTCCTCCTGGGTCACGTTAACCGTAATAAAGACATCCACCTTGCCGCGGGCGACACTCTCCTTTACCCGCTGTTTGACCGCTTCCTCCGCATATGCAAAAACACGGGGTATTTTTACATTGCAGTCAAGAAAACGGTTGTTGACAGAGCGGATTTCTACCGTAATTTCCTTGCCGCCGCGTGTGCCTGAGGCGCGTCCGTAGCCGGTCATACTGTGGATCATATGCAGTTTCCTCCTTTGCTCAGCGGCAGCCGCCGCAAAGACAGTTCAGACACAGCATCGTGCTGCAGCATTCGCACAGCTCATCCGTCCCATCGTTGTATTGCTGCGTGCGGTAGGTGTATGCTCCACCGCCGCTGACACTGTTCAGCGCGCTGCGGTACTCCACGTTAGACGGATCCATATTGACCGCGATCCGGAAATTCTGCGCAGCCTCATCCATCCAGCCCCTGCGCTGTGCGATTGCTCCCCGCAGATAATACCATTCCGCATTGTGATTTGCGATACCGTCCAGCTTGCTTTCCGCTGCCTCTATGTTCCCCATCTGGATCAGCCTGCGCACATCAGCAAATGTTGGATCGGCATAGCTGCTGTTTCGCTGCTCGCTGCCGCCATAAGAAGAGGTTTGACCTCCGCTTCTGGTGAGTGTTTCATACGCCTCGTTGATTTCCTTCATTTTCTCCTGTGCGAGATCTGCCAGCGGATTGTTGGCATAGTTGTCCGGATGATATTTCCGGGCAAGCTCCCGATATGCTTTCTTGATCTCCTCGTCTGACGCACCATGCGGTACGCCAAGCACTTCATAGGGGTCTTTCATTTGCGTCTCCTTTTTCGGAAGGTGCCATTTGCCACACTTCGGAGCACGGCAGGCAGCCCATAATAGATGATGTTGGTTAGAATCTCGCGATCCGCCTTCGGCGGAAGCAGTTCCAGAGCCGAAGCCGCAAGGCTAAGTGAAGCGTCCATTGTATCAAGCAGCTGCTGCTTGTCCTGTTCGCACAGCGTGCCGTCACAAAGGGAGTAGCGATAACGAAGCGGATTATAGCTTCCGCTCCGATTGTCCTTCGGCAGATCCTCCAAAGCGTCTGCAAGATAAAGAAATCTGCCTACATGGTATAGCAGCAGCTCTACTGTGCGCCGCTGTGCCTCGTCCGTCAGATGTACGGCACATTGCCGAAGCAACTGCGCAAACGCATCGGCCGTACGGTCGATACTGGCGCATTCGGCAGCCTCCAGCGTCTGCAGTTTTGCAAGCTGTATTCCGAACAACTCATTCAACTGCGGCAGGCGTGCCTCCGCTTTCTGATAGCACCGACGGTAAAACGCCATTGCCAGTCTTGCTGCCTGTTTCCTGAAAAAACGGCCGTCGCGTTCCGCATCCCTCAGTTTCCAGAATGAAAGCAGGACGCTGACATCCGCCGCGAAATCCAGCTCCGGGTCTTGCGGCAGGCAGGCCTTTTTGCAAAAGGGGCGTGCGGGGCAAAAGCATCGAACCGGCGGCTTCGGCGTTCCCTCTTCCAGCAGAAAGTACAGAAACGTCATATCATAATTGACGAGGAACCGTCCCCGGATGCCATATCGAAGCTTCAGGTTTCGGCACAGTCCACAGTATCCGGCACGATACCGCGCCGCAGCAGATTCCGAAAGCTTGTCCTTCCTCGGTAAAACATATCCAAACATGGCTAATTCAGTCGTTTCACGATCCGATAATCGGGCGGATTTTTTTTAATATGTCGGTTATAAAGGATTGCGGGAAGCAGACCCAATGCAAAACAGGCGCCGCCTGTCAGGAACGGATGCCACGCGAATCGCATTGCCGTCAGATAGCCGCCCAAAAACAGTCCCAACGGCAGCAAATAGATCAGTGCGGCTGCCAAAAGTACGGTACCGCCCGCAGATTCGATCAAAACCACTTCACCGCATTGAGCGCCAATCGGGTTCTGCGCAACCGCATGCACCGTCTGCTGCACTGCGCCGCATCCGGCGCAGTGATGGCAATCCCCGCTGCAGGCGCTTTCCCGAATCACAGCAATCTGCGCTCTGCCGTTTGGCAGGCACGCAGTTACCCTTGCCCTTTGCTGCATCATCGCTCAGTTTCGCTTTCAAGGATCACCGGCAGCGAATACGAACCGCCGATTACCCCCACGGAAGTGCTGCTGTTGGCAAGCTCGATCTTCAGGGACACTTTTCTGGTAATTTCGTCATAATCATTCTGCATATCCGCAATAACATGGATATCCGAAGAAGTGATGCTGTTTAAAATCGCCTGTTTTCCGCGGAGCTGCACCTCGAAGCTCTGCACGGCAAAAGACATATTCTCGCTGTCATTGATCCGTTCAATGCTTGACGTCGGAATCGTAACCGTCTTCGTAGTCAAGTTGAGCAGCTCCAGCGTAATTTCCACTGTACCGATCTTATCCCTGTTGGTAATACCACGGGGAAGATCCGGCTTCACAGTCAGCGTCTGGGAGTAACCCATCTCCGCAAGGTTGATGGTCTTGACCGACAGCTCCTCCGGCATATTGGCAAGATCCTCTTCGCTGCCTGTCACACGAATCGTTTTCGGATCAATCGACACTTTGGTGTCCTGCTTTGTTGCGCCGCCGCCCGGAACAAGTTCCACCGTCAGCTTTACGTCCTTGTAGCGCAGGACAGGAACCGTAACGCGGACCTTCTCCTCCGAAGCAGTAATATATTTGCTCAGCGACAGCTCATTTCCAGCGGCATCGACCAAAATATAATCATACTCGCCGTCAATCAGCTCTGTAGCATTTGACACATCGATGCGCACCAGTGCGTGATCGATCCTGCTCACTTCATCCGCGGGTCCGACAAAGGACAGTTCCGACGGGCTGACCTTAACCGTTTCCTCGTCGAGCATGAAACCATCCCTCATGGAACCGGTATACTCGATTTTTACCGGCACCTCCGGCTTTTCCTTGACCTCGCTCACTGTCACAGATATCCGGGAGGGGCTTCGGCTGACCTCACCGATGTCGCCGGTGGCAACTGTCGCAGGGTAGGCCAGGTCCCATGTAAGCTGATACTCTCCCGCTGCGGAGATGCGGGTGACATCCGCGACTGCGGTCAATGTCTCATTGTCCAGCTCCTTTAAGTCCGAACGCCTGCCCGAAATCTTGGCGCTGACTTTCGAGTTTTCCCCGCCGGTGATCATCAATCCCTTTGCGGCCAATGCCTCCGTACCCTCAAACTGAATCGGGATCCCGCTGACTTTGGTCGAATCATCCGGATTCACAACAGTAACCGCATAAAACCAGAGGCAAATGGATGCAACCAGCGCCAGAAGGAATGCAAGTAGTTTATGTTTCTGCATCTGAATCATCCTTATCCTTCCTACGTACACGCAGCCGTTTCAGCGGATTACGGGGCTTTTCTTCCCGAGCGGGCGCGAGTTCATTGAGCAGAAGCTTTTCCAGTGTTTTCGGTGCAAGATGCCGTTTCAGCATTCCCGCAATGGCAACCGAAATTGTGCCGGTCTCCTCGGAAACAAGGACCACTACGGCGTCCGAAACCTCACTCATGCCGATTCCGGCGCGATGGCGCGTCCCGAGATCGCTGCTGATATTCCGATTCTCGGTCAGCGGAAGCACGCATCCCGCCGCCGCGATCCGTTCATTGCGGATAATCACTGCGCCGTCGTGCAGCGACGCCTTTGTGAAAAAGATATTTCGCAGAAGCTCCTCGGAAACCTGCGCATCGATCACAGTTCCGGTTTTCTGATAATCAACCAACGAGGTGGTGCGCTCAAACACAATCAGCACACCGGTGCGCTCTTTGGACATGATTTCACAGGCACTCACGGTCTGTGCGATGACCCGGTCAACGTCCCGCTGTTCCTCCTTCATGGAGAGCATTTCCCGGAAGGTCTTGCTACCCAGTTTTTCCAGCATGCGGCGAAGCTCCGGCTGGAACACAACGATCAATGCAATCAAACCGATCTCCAGAATTTTATCCAGCAGATAATTCATCAGATACATATTCAAGAGATTTGTCACCACAGAGAGCAACAAAATAATCAGAATGCTCTTGGCGATCCTCGACGAGCTGGTCGTCTGGATCATGATGATCACCTTGTAGATCAGGAAGGCAACCACAAGGATATCCACGACGTCCATCACCTTAATGGTCGGCAGCATCGAGGTAAATTCCCGGAATAAATTGATGACAGTTTCCATAGCAAAGCCCCGCTCACGGCAAGGAGTATCCTACACCGTTTTTTGAAATATCGATACTTTATCTATAAGATTATATCCGATTTCTGCAGCAATAGCAAGTGGGAAACGATGCTTTTTCCTTTTCCGCGGAAAATACTTTTCTGCAAATCCGCTCAAGCTGTGTGATTTCCTCCTCTGTATTGAAGGCAGAAAAGCTCAAACGTACTGTTCCGCGTTCAAAGCTGCCGCCGCTGCGGTGTGCCAGCGGCGCGCAATGCAGCCCCGCACGCACTGCGACACCTGCATTCGCCAGACGCTGAGCCGCCTCCTCGCAGTCCATTGGATCGGTGATAAAGGAAACGACGCCGCTCTGCGGCTGCCCGAAAAACGGCTGGATTCCGTTGAGGCGTTCCAGTATGCGCTGCGTTTTTCTCAAAAGCCGCCGCTCATGAGCCAGAATGCGTTCCGGCGTTTTTTGTATGACAAAACGAAGCCCCTCTGCCAGTCCCGCAATGCCGCAGACATTGTGCGTCCCCGCCTCCAGCCGGTCCGGCAAGAACTCCGGCATTTCCGCCTCAGCGGAATTACTGCCCGTTCCGCCCTCCAAAAGCGGCTTTGCTCCGTCGGCGCACAAAAGGATCCCTGTCCCCTGCGGACCGTACAGTCCCTTGTGCCCCGGCATGCCGATAAACGCCGCTCCGGTGTCCCGCAGGGATACCGGCAAACTCCCCGCCGCCTGTGATGCATCGATCACCAGCGGAATCCCGCGCAGTGCGCACAGCTCCGCAATTTGCTGTATCGGTAGAATATACCCATAGACGTTGGAAACATAGGTACATATCACCGCAGCCGGTTCGTTTTGCAGCGCGTTTTCAAACTCTGCCAGCGTATCCTCCGGTTGAAACAGCCGTTGTCCGGCAACCATCACCTGTGCGCCAAGCGCATGCAGCGGACGTGTGACCGCATTGTGCTCAAAGCCGGAGATCACCACACGTCCTCCCGGCTTCACCAGCGATTTGATTGCAATATTCAGCCCGTGTGTGGCGTTCATGGTGAAAACCACCTGCTCCGGTTCCGCGTCAAAAAGTTTCCCCGCCAGTTCACGGCACTCGTAGACCCGCTCCGCAGCCGCTGCTGCCGCCGGGTATCCTCCGCGTCCGACGCTGCTGCATGTCAGCATCGTGCGCTGCACTGCATTTATCACACTGCGCGGCTTTTGCAGTGTCGTTGCCGCGCTGTCAAAATAAATCACTCTGTTACCTCCTGCCACGAGTCATCCGGCTGCTTGATATAGAGCTTATGATAGCGGATTTCTTCTTGACGCAGCAGTTCCCGTGCAAGCGCGAGCTGCGCTTCATGAACGCGCAGACAATAGCCGCATCCCTGCTGCTGCAAATGTTTCGGCGTGCGTACCATCGTATTCCACACTCCCGCTTTGCTCAAGGTACGTGCCCCTCGCTGTGCCAATGTGACAGAGCGAAACGTAAAACAATAATCATACATTGAAGCAACCCTCCCACTTCATCGTATGATTTTCCTGCAATTTTGACACAATCCGCCTAAAAACGGGAAACAAAAACTTTTTTTGCCCCAGAATTCTCTGTTGTCATTTATGTATCACTATGGTATGATGCGCCTGTAGGATCTAATTCGATGAAGTCAAAGGGTTTAGGAGGAACTGCCATGGTCATTGCTCTTATTCTATTTTTAGTTACATATGTTCTCATGCTGACTTTTCAAAAATATCGTCCATGGGTCGCGCTCGTCTCCGCGCTGCTGTTTGTCCTCCTCGGCTGCTGCGGACTGTTTGAATTGGATCTGCCTGCTGCCTTTGCTGCCGTGGACTACAATGTCCTTCTGATGATCGGCGGTACAATGGGCACCGTCACACTTTTTATCGCCAGCAAAATGCCGACACGGCTGTCCGAACTGCTGATAACCAAAGTCCCGGACGTCAAATGGGCCGTTACGGTCCTTGCGCTGTTTGCTGGTATAATCAGCGCCTTTGTGGACAACGTTGCCACCGTTTTGATGGTCGCTCCGGTCGGTCTTGCGATTTCAAAAAAGCTGAAGATCTCTCCTGTACCGGTCCTGATCGCAATTTCGGTATCCTCAAACCTGCAGGGCGCGGCAACGCTTGTCGGGGATACAGCCAGCATCCTGCTGGGCAGCTTTGCCGGCATGAATTTCTTTGATTTTTTCTGGATGCAGGGGAAACCCGGTATCTTCTGGGGCGTGGAGTTAGGAGCGCTGGCGTCGCTTTTCGTGCTGCTGTTCCTGTTCCGTAAGGAAAAGCAAAAAATCAGCGCCACGGTTGAGACGAGCGTTGAGGACTATTTCCCCTCCGTTCTGATGATCGGAACGGTCCTTTTGCTGATCGTCGCGTCCTTCCTGCCTGAGCCAGAGGGGGGCTTGCTTGCCGTGCTCTACAATTTGAGGAGCGGCTTGATTTGCGTTGCGCTGTGTATCATCGGCGTCATTCGCGCCTGCGTCCGTGAAAAAGGCGCACTACCGCTGAAGCAGGTTTTAAAGGATATCGACCTAGACACCCTTCTGCTTCTGTTCGGGCTGTTTATCATTATCGCGGGTATTCAGGCAGCCGGTGTGATCGATGCCGCTGCAAATCTGTTCTACAAGGTCGCCGGCGACAACCCCTTCCTGCTGTATACACTAATCGTCTTTGCCTCCGTTGTCCTCTCCGCCTTTATTGACAACATTCCCTATGTCGCAACCATGCTGCCGGTGGTGCAGGGCATCACCGCTCTGATGAACGGCGGTGAGGGGATTGCGCCTTATGTGTTTTATTTCGGTTTGCTGACCGGTGCAACACTGGGCGGCAATCTGACGCCCATCGGCGCCTCGGCCAATATCGCAACCATCGGCATCCTCCGAAAAAACGGCGAAACCGTCCGCACACGGGACTTTTTGCGTGTTGGCGTTCCTTTTACACTGGCGGCGGTGTTGACAGGCTATGCCTATATCTGGCTCGTCTGGGGTATATAGGGAAACTCTGAACAATTCGGTTTCGGCTGAACAGCGAATCTTTTGCCCCATC
>CAMGMW010000001.1 GCA_946059285.1 uncultured Clostridia bacterium | reverse complement strand
TGGTCACCGGCGAGGGCGTGCGTGATCTGGGCGATAATGCAAAGGTCATTGCGACCGCGGCGGACGGTTACCGCTTTGACGGCTGGTACAAGGGCAGCACCTGCGTCAGCAAGAATGCGTCCTATACGTTTATGGTGGAACAGGATGTGACGCTGGAAGCAAAATTCTCCGAGGTCGTCGATTACATCGAGCCGTTTAAGGATGTCAAGGAAACAGCTTGGTACGCAAAAGCTGTGGAGTTCGTCACTTCGAACGGTCTCTTCTCCGGCACAGCCCCAGACGCCTTCTCTCCCGATGCGCCTATGACCAGGGCCATGCTTGTGACCGTGCTGTACCGCCACAACGGCTCGCCCGCTGCCTCCGGAAGCAACCCGTTTACGGATGTCAAAAGCAGAGCATGGTACTATGATGCCGTCCTCTGGGCATCGACTAAAGGGATCGTCAACGGCGTAAGCGGCGGAAAATTTGCCCCTGACGATCCTGTTACCCGTGAGCAGTTGGCAGTCATCCTCTACCGCTATACCGTCTATCGCAAAATAAGCGTGTCGTATCAGACACCGGATTGGTCCCGCTTTGGCGACAAAAATAAGGTGTCCTCCTGGGCAATAACCGCAATGCAGTGGGCAACCGCCAACGGATTGATCAACGGAGTCTCCCGTGGCGGAACGCTCTTGCTCGATCCGCAGAGCAGCGCCACCCGTGCCCAGGTCGCGCAGGTCCTCATGAACTATGTAAAAAAGTTTGCCTAGCTGTTTTCAGCGACAGCAAACGTAATACCGGGGTCTGAAGGTTTTTCAGACCCCGGTTGTTTACTTTACGGAATCATTCCTTTTCCGTGTCTTGACGAAATTTCAGATTATCCCCGGCTGACGGTTTGGCACACCGCAGATCGCCTTCGGCATTTCCGCCCGCCCAAGCAGTGCGGTCACGTTTGAAAAATCAGCCCAGCGGGGAGCATTGTGCAATGCCAAAACAACGGCAGCCAAAGCAGCTTGGTCACTTTTTTGCACTTTGCTTTTTCATAACCGTTTCCTGCTGTATGATGTGATTCTATTGCTGCGCAAGACGTAACGTTCGCCGATATTCTTTCATGAAAATTGTTCGTTTATTCCATTGCTGATTTAATGGCGGCGATCAGAAGATCGCCCACAATCACACGGTCTTCTGCGGTAAAGCCATCGGCAAAATTCGACGTATAGAGGAGCTGCGCGTTGGGCGGGAACTCGTCGTCTCCCTCCCAAAGAATGAGCCGCAAGCGGTATTCGCCCAAAAAGCGGAATTCATAGGAAGCGTCACCGTGCTTCAGCGGAAACCCGCCGAGTTTTTCCGCCGCAGCGCGGAATGCCTCCAATCTTGTGCCAAAGGCAAAAGCCGCATGGGATAGGATTCGACCGCTGAACGGTTTTATGTAAACCTCTCCCCATGGCAGCTCCCGAAACGTCAGGAACTCGTCCGTCGGCGCAGCGCTTTTGCTTTCCAGCAGGCAGCGCATCAAAAGGGTCTGCGCCAGCAGCTTTTTCAGGGCAATGCCGTCCGTGTCTGCGCGGATGGCAAATTCAGGATGGGCAATATAATATTTTGTTCCAAGCATCGTGATTTCAAATTCCCCGTTTTCAAAGGGTACATTGAGACGTTTTGCCGCCTCGGCAGCATCCATCGCGGCAAAAAGCGCCCGATAGTGTGCAAACGGCATCTCTTCTTTGCGATTTTCTATCTGCACAGTGTTTCTCCTGTCCCCGCGGCATTCCGGATTTTTGGCTCCTGTCCGGTATTCCGCAGTCAAAGGTCAAGTGAATTTGCGGCTTCTTTTCTTCTCCCATGCGAGGGAACGCCCCGTTTCCGATGCACGCCGTGCGGCATACCTACAGTGTGCCCAACTACGGTCGCTCGGCGAACCTGTCCGCGTCCGTGTGAGGCAGGAAGCAGGCGGCAACAAAGGCATCCATGTAGCCCGGATGGGTGGATAGCTCCATATAAGTCATATTCCGTGCGACCTCGTCAGCCTTTACAGCCGCTACATCGGACAACGCCATCGTATACGCGCCGGCGAGAGAGGAATTGCCGATATAATGGAACAGTTCCTGCGGTACGTTCGGAAACATTCCGATGCGTACCGCGTTTCTCATATTGATGCCGCTGCCAATGCCGCCCGCGACATACACGCCCTCCAATACCGACTCATCCATATCCATTACAGACAGCAGTGTGTCGATGGCGGAGTAGATCGCGCCCTTGGCACGGATAAAATTCTCAATGTCAATCTCGTTCAGCGAGACTTCTCGACCTGTTCCCGACTCCTCCGGTGTGGCAAGAATATACCGTCCGCAGCCGTGGCGGTCATGGGCAATCCGCGCGCCGTCCCGGACAAAGATTCCCTTTGCATTGATGACGCCCGCACGGAACAGCTCCGCGATCAGGTCGATGATACCGCTGCCGCACAGACCGACCGGTTTCTGCCCTGCTTCGCCGATGACGCTGAAGATCGGCTCCATCGTCTCTGTGTCGATGGTACATGCCTCGATTGCGCCGTCGGTGGCACGCATGCCGCAGGAAATATCGCCGCCCTCAAAGGCAGGTCCCGCGGAACAGGCACAGGCGACGAGAAAGTCGCGATTTCCGAACACGATTTCGCCGTTTGTGCCAAGATCGATGAAGAGGGAAAGCTCTTCTTTGTTCCAAAGCATCCCGGCGAAGGTACCGGCGGTGATATCGCCGCCGACATAGGAGCCGATGTTGGGCGCGATGCGTACTTCGGCGTTCGGATGGATGGGCAGTCCGAGATCCTGCGCACGCAGACCGTCCCAATGGAAAAATGCAGGGATATACGGTTCGGTACGAACGGAGGCGGCATCCACGCCGATAAACAGATGGTTCATCGTTGTGTTTGAGGCAACACACATCCTCAGAATCCGTGATGCGGAGACACCGGCATCCTTACACATAGCGGCGATCAGGGGGAGCAATGTTTCCTTGATGATGGCATCCTGCAGTTTTTTTCTGCCGCCCGGTTTCCCTTGCTCAATGATACGATTGATTACGTCCGCGCCATAGCGGATTTGACCGTTGCCGCCGGAGGCCTTTGCCAGCAGCCTACCGCCGTTCAAATCGAACAGTACGGCGGAGACGGTCGTCGTTCCGATGTCTACGGCAAGACCGCAAAGCGGCGCGGCATCGGTCTGCGGTACGACATCAAAGATATCGAACCTGTTCTCTTTACGTTCGCCGATCACGCGGACGGCAAAGCCGCTCTCACGCAGCACCCCCGGCAGACGGCGCATGGGATAAAACGGCAGCGTCGCCGTCTCGCAGTCTGTTGCGGCAAGCAGCGCACGGATCAGGCGCTCATTATCGGGCAGTGTATCGTCAAGCGTCGGCTCATCAAGCGTCAGGTCAACCGCCGTGAAGCCATTTGTCAGCGAAATGCCCGCTTCGCGTACGCCTTCCAAAAGCCGCTCGAAAATCGCGATTTCCTCACCGTCGGACAGATCCGCCGTTTTCATGCGGCTGCGGTAGGCGGAGGCAATGTCCGGCACGAGCACGGTCACATCGGATGTCGGTCTGATACAGCAGGACAGCCGCCAGCCCTCGGCATATTCCTCCCGGGAAATATGCGTGGTTTCCTGCCCCGAAACCTCGCCGGAGAGCAGCTTAACGCGGCACTTTCCGCACGAGCCGTTGCCGGAGCAAGGCGCGTCAATGGCAACATTCGCCTTTCGCGCAGCTTCCAAGACGGTCTCATCCGGCGACACGGCGATTTTCACCGGCGCTTCGTTGTTTTCAAATTGAAAGGTCAGTTCAAACATGGATATGTCTCATACTTTCTGCGGCACAGCGCGCGAAATCGATGTTTTTATTGCATCGGTACAACAGCAAAAAAGGTCAGCTCGTCTGCACCGTTGTTTTTCATGCTATGGCTATGTCCTCTGGGACAATAATGGCACTCCCCCGCGCCGACAGTCTCAACGCCGTCGTCTGTGGTCACAGTGGCGGTGCCGCTCAGAATGTAGATGATCTCACTGGAGTCTGTATGGGAATGCATTCCGATGGATGCCCCCGGAATCAGCCGTCCGCGCATGATGCGGTTGACTCCGTCAAAAAACATACAGGCAGCCGTCTCTTTCTCCCCGCCTTTAAAGTTGGGGATCACGGTCTCTCCCACGGAGGAAAAATCGATCTTCATGCAATGCTCCTCCTTCCTTTTGGTTCATACTAGAATCTAAAAAAGCTTTAAAGCGCTTTATAGCGCCGAAGGCGCGTCAGATTCTGCATGAGGCGGCACAGCGTGCATCAGCACGCTGTGAGTATGCGCAGCACTCGGAATTCTTGATTAAATATTTTAGATCCGTATCAAAAACGGGAGGGCAAAAGCGCCCTCCCGTTTGTTTCCTTATGGGAAAACGCGGATTACATCAACGGCTCTAAGCCAAGCACCGGATGATTCTTCTCCGCAAGGAAGTCCATCAGCGCTTCGCAGTCGTCGCAGACAGTCTCATCGGCAATCATATCCGCAAAGTTCTCAATGCCGTACAACTCCATCGCCGTCTTATTCAGACGCGGGGCAACGTCGTCCTTCAATTCCTTCGGCATCCAAACGATGCGCTCAATACCGCCTTCGGCGGCAATGAACTTCTTCGAGGAGATAAAATGGCGTCCGTGTCCCATGTAGCCCGGCGTCTGAACACCGCCGCCGGTGCAGGAAGCCAACTCACCGAAGGTCATGCCGACCGGCGTCATTCCCTTGTACTCGCGGTTGACAACGATAAATCCGTTGGATACCGGCTCGATACCGCAGATGCATTCGAAGCAGCCGCAAGAGGTCATCGGATCTTCAAGGATCGAATAAAGTGTCACACTCTCGACCGCGCCGTGTGTCGCCTCCTTGACCATCTTGTCGACAGCCTCATATCGACCGGTGCGCTCATCGATGCAGCCTTCTTTTAAGATGGGCTGGCAGGGTCCCTGCGGGTTCAACTCGTTGGTCGCTTTCGCATCAAGCCATGACACCGCGCCGCACAGTCCAAGCCGTTCCGGTGTGACCACGCAGCAGTGCGCCGGCGCAAAGGACTGGCAGAGGATGCAGGTATAATAGCGATCCACGGACTCGTCAGTCATGGAAGACAGGCGGTCATCCCGGGCAGCATAGCGCGGCATGGCAACCTCATCGCGGAATTTTACTGCCTCCGCCTCATCGGTAATAAATGTAATCTGGCATTTATCGACCACTGCGTCAAATTCGTCAGTGATCATATGATACAGAACCTCGCCAAAATGCTGCAGACGCAAACCCTTTTCATAGGCATCATTGGAAACGCGGAGCCGCACCTGATTGCGCTGTCCGGTGTGCATGACGCCCTCCATATAGTTAAACCATGCGTGGATCTTGCGTTCAATGACGGACTCGAAATCGCTCTGCATCTTTGCGCCGGAAACCTCGACCTTCGTGGCAAGGGCAAGATTCTTCTCCCCGCAGTCCAAATCCTTACCGACAATGGTGATCTTATGATCCTCGACGTTTTCCGCCATCATAACCAGCTCGGCAGTTGCATTCTTGCCTGACCAGAACTCGTTGTGCACATCCGCCTTGCGGATGATCTCGCCTTCAAATGCCGCTGCAAAAGCAACCGGAATCGGCAGCTCCTTGGACTTGATCTTGATGTTGCGCAGCTCCAGGGAACGCTTAACGGTCAGGGCATGGTCACAGACGGATTCGAGCGCGCCGGGTACCTGATTCTCTCCGAGATCGATATCCACCACCACCGGGAAGCCGAGCGCAATCGCGCCCGCGCCCGCGGAAACAACAACAGCGTCAATCGCGCCAAAGGTATTGACAAAAGCGGGGACTCTTTCCTTCGTATATGTCAACAGGCTGCCGAGGTCGCCGGGCTGTACGTTACCGAAAATCAGAGCGGCACGGATGGCAACGGTAACAACATGGATTACAGAGGTCACATCATGACCGAGAGGAACGATACGGAAGTCCAGGCCCATTTTCACGCCGCAGTCAGCACATTGCTCAATGACATCACCTACGAGGAAGGTCAAGATGCCCTTCGACTGATAGTCCTTGACAACCTTTGCCGCATCTTCGGGGTTTTCCGCCTTGCCGAGCACGACCGCAACACCGGGGATGTCCCCTGTAACGAGCGGCACGCCCAAAGAGCGAATGACAGGATCAGGCACGAATCCGATGCCGGAATCGTCGGCGTAGGGATCGCCGCCCTCAACATACTTTAAGCCTTCCAAGATCTCAGCGCCCACGGCGGTGGCGAGACCGGCGTTGAGCGCCTGTCCCAGATCTTCCTGATTGGTAATAAGGCTCTTCAGGACGCCGACACAAGCGGGCAGATCACCCAGTTTGGTGACCTTCACACCGGTAGCGGCATAGATGGTGGGGAAGAAATAAGCTGTGTCGGGAAAGCTGATGGCCTTGTCAGCGCCGTGTTTGGCGATGGCATCATTGACCGCACCCTCGGTCAGGCCGGCGACAGCATTGGAGCCGCCATAGATGAGATCGGTTAATACACTCATGTTGTTTCCTCCTAAAAAATTTTACTGATAGAATCAGGTGATCGAAAATTCGGTAAAGCCCGTTCCGTATTGATCGGAACAGAAGGTATAGCTGACTTCATATTTCGCTCCGTCTTCCAAGGTTATGACATAAATCGCCTCTTCTGTTCGCGTGGAGCCGGATTGATTCACTGATACACTTTGGATCCGATAGGATTCCAGCGTCCTGCCGTCCACGAGGGAGACAAGCCCGGCAAAAGCTGCCGAGAATTCCTCCTGATTCATAGAAAGGTCCTGATGCATCAGGGAATACGCTTCATCCAGATCATCAGCAGCGATCGCCGCGAGCATTTCTTCAACCTGCTCCTCGGCCTTCGACAGCGCAGAGCAGGCGGTCAGCAAAAGGATCGCAGTAATGAGGAGGACCGCAAGAAAACTTCTGCAAATGGATCTGTTTTTCAAGGATCATCTCTTCCTTTCATTTCAGAAATGTGCTCGGGCACCACTTGCGCAGGCCGTCCGCAGCGCCAAAGGCTCATACGGGAAGCACGGTCATTTTGTCAAAACGGCAATGCATCCTGCGCGGTAGGGTCCTGAGGTCGGGCACATTCGGGTATACCGCCCAGCCTCTCTGGGAAGGAGATGCCGGATGGAGGTTCTTTATACTAGAATCTAATAAAAAGCTTTAAATCTTTTTATAGCGCCGAAGGCGCGTCAGATTCTGTATAAGACGGCACAGCGTGCGTCAGCACGATGTGAGTGTGCGCAGCACACGGGATTCCTGATGAAAGCTTTTCATCAGGAATCCGTATTAGATTTCCAGATAGCTGTCAGAATACAGCTCGTTGTTCTTGAAGATGTCGCAGGACTTGATGGTTTCCATCAGACGCAGGTCGTTGGGGTTGACGATTGCAGAGGTCAGACCCTGCATCATCGCCATGGCGACCAGCGCGGAGTCCATGATGGGGCGCAGCGCCTTCGGCGCACCGTTGGAGTTGTTGGACAGACCGCCCGTAGACTTCAGACCTTCGTCCGCAAACAGCTTGATGGCGTTGAGGACATCCATCTGCTTGTCCTGCATGCCCTTGACGACCAGGAACAGCGGGTCAAACCACAGATCGTCTGCATCCATACCCAGCGCAAGACCGCGGTCGAGCATATTGTGGCAATGGTGCATCCGTTCGTCGTTGTCCTTTGCAATGCCGTCGGCAGAGCACAGCGCAATGCAGATCGCATCATTTGCGGCGGCAAGGTCGATATTGGAAATACGGGAGCCGGCATCGGCCGAATTCACAATGGGCTTGCCGTTGGTGCGGTTGTAAACCGCAATACCGGCTTCGATTGCCTTCTTATTGGCGGTGTCAAGTGCCAGCGGTACATTATTGAAATTCTCCTGCAGGAGCTTGACCGCCCACGTCATCAGCTCGGGACCGTTGGACTCGGCGGGACCGATGTTGACGTCCAGATATGTCGCACCCGCCTTGATCTGCTGCGCAGCGCGCTCCAAGATGGGATCGGGATTGAAGGTCGCCATTGCCTCGCGAATCACGGGGCTGATGCAGTGGATACGCTCGCCGATGACAACGAATTTCTTGGACTCGACATTGCGCGTCTTGTAGGTCACACCCATGTCCTTCCGGACGATGTCGGGAATGACGATCTTAGAGAAGGTCTGCGGCGCGTCTCCTTCGGTCGCCTTCTTAGCGTTTTTGGCGGCGGCCACCGCCTCTGCCGCTTTGATATGCTCGCCATCCTTGAGATACTTGACGATTTCAACCGCTTCACGAGTGCCGACGACCACATTCCAATCCGGCAGTTTCTCCTGAATCTCGCCCTTCATAACGGCAACCTTTCCGGGAATGACAAGTGTACGGTTCCGGATTTTGTTCGCAATATCAAATTCGTCAAAGAATTTCTTAACGGAAGAGGAGGAGAACTTACCCGCTGCCCACGCAGTCAAAACGGACATGCCGGAAGCATCGGTGATCAGCAGGTTGATGGGAACATTGGAGCGTTCCAGCTCGCCTGAGACCAAAAAATCGGTCAGGGCAAAATCAACGGTCATCATACACGGATCGTCGGGCGTTGCGCCGTTCATTGGGTAAATGCCGGGCGCGACCTTCATCGGCTTCTGCGGATCCGTGAATATATTCTGACGCAGACCATACAGCGGCAGCGCCTCCGCATAGGTCATCTGCTCCATAACGATGATGGAGCCGTACTTCAGCGTGAACACGGATGCCAGCGCAGTCTGCAGATGGAGGTTGCCCTTGGCCAGCTTCGCCACATTGACAATGGAGGGGTAGCCAAAGGTGCGGTCGCCGTCCTTCAGCGCGGTACGGCGCACAAGCACGGCATTTTCCATCGTTTCCTTTGCATTCTTGCCGGTGACATCCAGGATCAGATTCTTGTTGCCCGCTGCTTCAAGCTTCTCCACAACATCGTGCAGCTGCTCGAGGCTTTCTGCGCGAACGCCGAGCGTCACACCCGCTTCGACGGCGACTGCGCTCATTTCGGCATAGTTTTCCGCGTTCGCACCGTTCAGGATGGGCTTGCCGTCCTTGCACAACGCAAGTGCCTTCTTTGCGCATTCGACGCATTCACAGTCGATAATCAGCGTGCGACCGGTTGCCATTGCCTTCCTGACGAGCTCCTCCCACTTGCCGGCGGAGTCTTTGCTGCAATGCGCCAGTACAAATTCAATATACTCGCGCTCTCCGATGCGCTCATAGTCCACCTTCTGCATTTCCGCCAGTTTTTGATCGACCGCGTCATCTGCCATGCAGGTACAGACCGGGATTGCAAAACGGTTCCGGGAAACAAAGGTTTTTTCGTGGCGGAACAGGACGGTTTCACCGCCCAGCTGAATGCCATTGCCAACGGTAATGGTCTTCATAGGAGGTGCGGTCGCCTCTGACAGCTTCGCGACAGCTTCCGGCGAAAAATACGGACACTTATCAAGCGGAAGCGCGCCCTGCGCGACCTTCATACAAAACGCCATACAGGTCGGGCAGCCGCATTCCTTACAGTTCTTCTTTGGGGACAGTTTGAAAATATCCAAGCCTTTCAGTGCCATAACGATTTCCTCCCTCCGCTCAGACCAAAGCTTCGATCATCTCGGCAATCGCCTTGACGGCAGCCGGATGACGCAGAATAACCGCATCGGAACCGCCGGTCAGGCAGGCGGCAGCCGTAACGATCTCCATCTCGATGCCACGTTCCTCCGCATCTCCCCATTCCGGCATATCCGCCTCGGACATAACCGATTCTTTCACGCCCCAGGTTTCCGGGGAAACGGGGGTGACAATGGGCATCTGGAGCTGATCGTCACTCTGCGCCAGCGCCGCTGCGCGAATACGGTCGAGCGTAGACGCCACATACTCATAGCCATAGCCGGCAGCGGCGGAGCCCGCGTTCATCACAATGGACGAGGGTGCAACGCCAAGCTGCG
The DNA here is from genome assembly GCA_946059285.1 of uncultured Clostridia bacterium. Next base: position 20,855 of record CAMGMW010000001.1, on the reverse strand, counting down.
TAAGCAGCACGTTGAGCTGCTTTGCCAGGTTGATATCCACGGCGGATTCCGCACCGATTTTTTGTCCGTATGCCAACGCAGCGGACGCGCCGACAGATTTGTAGTTTTCCTCGCGTGCGGAAAGAATGAGGATGTTCCTGCCCTGCAATGCCTCCGCAAGTGCGCTGAACAGGGCGGAGTCCTTTTCGATGTTTTTGCAGCCCATGATCACAAGGGGCAGTGTTGTTGCCTCGGCGACCTGCTTTGCAAGCGCAACGCATTCTTCAACGCTCTTGTTCTCACCGTTGGGGTCCGCGCCATCGAGATGCAGGCAGAGGAACGACACGCCGCGCATCGTCTGTGCGCGTTTTGCCATGTCGGCAACGGTTTCGCAGCCGGCATAGAATTCCCGCAGACCCGCCTGCGGATAAGCCGCCAGACCTCGGTCGGTGATCTCCACGCCAATCTTCGGCGCGTTCTCAATCGGTGCGTCAAAGGAATAAAACGGCAGGACATTCGTTCCGCCGAGCTTGACCGCCTGATCGCCGATGCCGACGGTGACGGTGTTGACCGACGAGGAAAATGCCTGCTTCTTCGGTACAAAAGCCATAAGTATACGCCTCCTGTTTTTATGTGAGGTTACCGCTGTAACACCCAATCACTATTTTACTGTTTCAGACTGATCAACAGTCCTGATTCTGTTCTCCCGGTGCTCACGTCCTGCGTTGACAAGACGCCGGAAGTTTTGAGCGGCGTGCGAGCGATTCTCGCGACGCCGGATGAAAGATGCGTTTTGTAATTCTGTTTTTACGGCATGACTGGCAGATTTCCGGTCCTCCCGTGGTTCGTGGTTCTGTTACAGGTTCAGCTCCCGCATAATTCCGTGCAGTGCCTGCTTCATGGGGCTGCTGTCGGGAAGCTTGGCGCTGGGTCTGCCGTCACAGTCCGCCTCGTAGACCGCCTCATCCTGCGGAAGCACGCCCGCAAGCATCAGACCGTGGCGCTCAATTTCTTCTTTCACGCCGTCGTTGAGCTTTCCATCCGGTGCACGGTTGACAATCAACCGCATGGTTTCCGGCTTCAGACCCAACTCTTCGACCATCTCCGCAATCCGTGCCACCGCTTGAATGCCGCGGCGGGAACAGTCGGAGACCAGAAGCAGGGTATCCACATGGGGCAGCGTGCCGCGGGCAATATGCTCCATACCCGCTTCGTTGTCAATGACCATATACTTGTACGCGCCGACATATTTGTCCACCTGCGTTTTGAGAATGCCGTTGACATAGCAATAGCAGCCTTTGCCCTGCGTCCTGCCCATGACGAGCATATCAAAATCGTCTTCCTCGATGAGCGCGGAGTTGAAGCGGAATTCCGCATAGTCCGCTTTTGTCATGCCCCCGGGGATCACACTTCCCCGCAGCTCCGCCTGCGCCATTTCCTCGCGGATCTCTCCCAGCGTCGTTTCAACCTCCACGCCGAGAACCTCGTTTAGATTGGAATTTGCATCCGCGTCCACCACCAGAAGAGGACCCTTTCCGCTTTTGATGAGGAAATCAATGATCATGCCGCAAACCGTCGTCTTGCCGACGCCGCCCTTTCCGGCAACCGCTATTGTATGGGTCATAGGAATGCTCCTTTGAAAAATTAAACTAAATCCACCAGCCCGGCTTCTTTTGCAACACGGGCAACATCGTCAAACTTATTCAGCGCATATAGATGGATTCCGTTGATGCCGCAGGCGCGATACTCGTCGATCAGCGCAACGGTATACTCGATACCGGCTTCCTTGAAGCCCTCTTTTTTTGCCTTGATGGATTCCTCTGACTCAAATTTCGGGTCAAAGGGATTGGGGAACATCCAATACTTCGTGATGATTTCGCACAGTCTGCGCGGCATCACGCAGGCATTATGGCTCAATGCCATGTTGATGATGGCAGCCGAATCGAGAACCGGCATGATGCCGACATCCACCGGCAACCAGATGCCCGCGCCGCGGATGGCGTCCAACCAGTAACGGAAGGCGTCCATATCCCAGCAGAGCTGCGTCATGATGTAATCGGCGCCGTTGTCCTGCTTTTGCTTCAGGAAAGCGATATCCGCCTCAAGGCTGCGGCAGGCGATGTGCCCCTCCGGAGAGCCGGCCACGGCGATTGTAAAGCGGTCGCCGAATTCCTGACGGATAAATTTGACCAGTTCCGTGGCATAGTGCAGGTCTCCGCCGGTGCCGGTCCATCCATAGGGCAAATCACCGCGCAGGGCAAGCACATGGTCGATGCCGTTGTCCAAATAGGCGTTGAGCTGCTCGCGGATGCCATCCTTCGTGTTGCCGATACAGGTGAAATGCGTCACGGGTGTGCACTTGCCGTCCGCCTTGATTTTCTTCAAAACATCCAGATTCCTGCCGACATTCGTACCGCCTGCGCCGTAGGTGCAGGAGATGTAGTCCGGCTTGAGCGTATAGAGCCTGTCCAGCACGCCCCCCTCGCCGCACAGCTTTTCCATGCCAATATCCGTCTTCGGGGGAAACACCTCAAAGGAAAACGCATTGCGCTGCTCCATGATTTCCGATACATTCATGAAAATTGCCTCCTGCTGTATTTTTTTACTTGACCGGCATCGCCGTAAAGCCCCGGCAACGCCTGTTTCGATACGGTTTCATCGTATCATAACTGTATGTAAATTTCAAGCCGTATCACCGCGAAAAATACATTTTTATGCTGCCAAATTTCAGTAAAAGCGGCACGGGAATCGATCCCGTGCCGCACGGCGGTTCTGTCAATCTCTAGCCTTTTAAGGAAGCTCTGAATAATGAGGTAAGAGCTGACAGCAGAAGATTTTGGCTCAGACGAAAGTTTTGGAAATGCGGGAATACTGGATGTATTTCCCATTTTCAAAACTGCGCGGATGGGGCAAAAGATTCGCTGTTCAGCCGAAACCGAATTGTTCAGAGTTTCCTTAATAATACATTCAGCCGCTGCGGAAAATCGCTTTCCCGCAGTCGCAGGAGCTGCCGCACCGCATTGGGAACGGTACGCTCCGTGGCGCTACCGTGCGCCTTTAAAAGCGGCTTCCTCAGCCCCAGCAGCATTGCCGCTCCGTTGGAGGCAAAATCAAGTTCCTGCGTCAGCTTGTCAGCCGCTGTTTCCGTGACGGTATCGCCGTTGGACAGCATGCGCAGCCGGTGCCCCGCAAACAGCCCCGCACTTTCCACCGTTTTCAGCAGCACGTTGCCGGAAAAGCCATCGCTCACGATAACATCATACTTTCCCGTCAGGGCGTCCCGCGCCTCCATATTCCCGGCGAAGTCGATAGGCAGCGCGGATAGGGCGGCAAACGCCTCCTGTGTGAAAGGATTTCCCTTGTGCTCCTCCACGCCCACGGAGAGCAGACCCACACGCGGACGCTCCACCCCCGCCGCCTGCATCAGCGCCACACCCTGCAGCGCGAACTGCGCCAGGCGGTCCGGTTTGCAGTTGATGTTCGCGCCGCAGTCGGCGAGGCACACATTTCTTCCGGTCATGGAGGGCAGAAACGTGGCAAGCGTAGGCGTATACACCCCGGGCAGCCGTCCTGCGAAGGCGACGCCGGCCGCGTATGCCGCGCCGGTGCTGCCCGCGGTCAGCATGCCGACGATCTCCGGATCGCTGCGCATCCGCACAATGCCCGCCACCAGCGACGAATCACGACGGTGCATCACTGCCTCGATGGGGTCGTCGTCATTGGTAATCAACTCCGGCGCGTGCATCAGTTCGATGCGTTCGGGGGCATAGGTATGCCCGGAAAGCATCTGCCGCAGGCGCGCCTCATCCCCCGTTAAAACCAGCGTGACCTCCGGTAACTGCACCGTACACAGGGCGCAGCCCGTCAGCAGACGGGCCGGATCGTCACTGCCGAAAATGTCAACGATGATCTTCATTCTCTTCCTCATCCAGTCCGAAATGCTCCGAAAGATTCTTTTTCCGCGCCCGTACCCGGACAGTATAGGCGGTAATCCATACATTTTGCAGTCCGTCCACCACCAGCGCAATGCCCACAGCGGCAGTTGCCGGCAGCAGCGCGTCATAAATGGCAAACACCACAAACAAGCCGACGCCCAACAGCAGAAGAGACGACAGCAATATCACGGGCCAGTTCGCCATACCGAATTTGCGGGCATCAATGCTGATTTGCAGCTTGAACAGTGCATCCAGAATCACATAGACGCCAAACACGGTTGGCAACGCGTTAAAAAAGCTCTCCGGCGTTAAAATCACCAGCAGCGCCAGCACGCCGCAGAAGATCCCCACGGCAAAATCAAATTGAAATGCCAGGCGGTACAGATCGTTAGAGAAATATCCCAGCAGCTTTGCCGCTCCGGTCAGGAAAAACAGAAGGCTCAGCAAAATTCGCTGTATCGGCAGCCGCTCCATATTCGATAAAAGAATCAGCAGCAGTCCCGACAACACCATCAGAACAGCGGAAATTACATTCATGATTTTAGCTTTCTTGACAAGCCCGGTCTTCATGTCGCATCCTCCTTTGCAGCCAAAGAATCCCAGTGGGCTTTGGCAATGAGCGCATAGACACGCGGATCTACCAACGGTTTTTGCAGCGCCGTCCGCATCTCCTCGGAAACAGAAAGGTCCTGCGCAAATCGCTGTCCCGCCTCCTCCAGCAAGGCGCACAGGCGACGTCGCTGCGGCGAGAGCTGCTCCATGCGCAGCAGCTGCCCCTGCGGGAACAGCAGCGGTGTATAATTCCGCCCATGACAAAGCAGATCACACTGCTTCAAAAGCGCATCAAAGATCATCGTCGCATCGGTATAGCCGCACGAGGAGATCAGCACCAGCTTTTTGGAAAGCAGCCGTGCATCCCGCGGCGTCTGGAAGCTGCACTGCCCCGCACCCAGATCCTGCCCCAAATACGGGCGCATCAGGCAAAAAGTGCGATCGGTGAAACCCTTCATGATGGCGGGCATACCGAAATAGTACAGCGGAAAACTTTCGACGATTACATCTGCCGCCATGATTTTTTCGATTATAAAATCCATGTCGTCCCGGAACACACAACTCCCGCGGTCCGCCGCCCAGCATTGCATGCAGCCGTTACACGGCGCAATGCGGCATTTGCTCAGCGTCACAGTCTCGGTGCTTCCGCCCAGCCCGCGCAGAAATGCCTCGGCAAGCAGCAGTGTGTGGCTGTTTTCTCCGCGTGGACTGCCGTTGATATGCAGTATATTCATAGCTTGTCTCCTTGTGCTGCAGATAAAGAGCCGGCGCTGATCTCCAGCGCACACAGCAGCGATCCCTGAAACAGTTCCGCAGCGCGGCGCACCTCTGCTTCAAAAATCTGCGGCTGGCGCAAATGATCCTGAAGCAGACCGTAAAGCGCATAACAGCAAACGTTGCAGATCAGCGCGCGATCCTCCGGCGCGCAGGGCAGCGCAGCAATCTTTGCGTCCCGGTCAATGAGGGTATAGACCACGCGGGTAAGATACCGCCGCAGGGCATCGCGTTCCCGCGACTCCAGGATATGTCTTCCCAACGCGGGCGGCTCGGACAGAAAACGCAGCATTTGCAGCAGCAGTTCGCCCCATGTGGCATCCTTCGGCGCATCGGCAAGCGCACGTCTGCCTTCCGCCTCCAGAAAATCATCCAGCAGGTCATACAGGTCCTCATAATGGTAATAAAAGGTGTTGCGGGTCAGGCCGCAGCACTCCACCACATCCCGCACCGTAATCTTATCCAGAGGCTTGGCGACCAGCAGCCGCCGAAACGCCAGGCGAATCAAACATTTGGTATTGTCCTGCCGCACAGCGGTTGCCTCCCTTCGATCTTTCTTCTTTTATTTATATCATATTGGTCTTTTTTTTGCAACTATCGACTTTGGTTGCCCTCCGGAAAGCAATTTCCCCGCAGAATTTTGTCAAGGGTGAAAAACGATCAAAGGAGGTGAGCAAATGGACAGGGAACTGCTTCTGGCGGTGCTGTCACTTTGCGGAACACTGCTGGGCTCATTGGCAGGCATCCTGACCTCCTCTAAATTGCTGGACTACCGCATCGCGCAGTTGGAAAAAAAGGTGGACCGGCTCGGCAGCTTCAGCGAAAAGCTTCCGGTGCTGGAGGAAAAGCTCAAGGTCGCAAGCCACCGCCTGAGCGATCTGGAGGAGGTGATCGGGGTATGATGAATCGGGTCACGGCATTGCTGAGCATCAAGTCTCTGGTAACGCTGGCACTAACCGCCGTATTTGCGGTTCTGGCGCTGCGCGCAGACATCTCGCCGCAGGAGCTGATGACGGTTTTCACCGTAATCATCGGCTTTTATTTCGGTACACAATCGGAACGGACAGGAGGTAAACCAGCATGAAGCTTTGTCTGGACGCCGGGCACGGCAGGAATCAAAACCGTTCCCCCGCCGTGCCTGAATATTATGAGGGCAACCGAATGTTTGTCCTGCAGGAATATCTGAAAGCCGCACTGGAGCACTATGGAGCGGAGGTGGTCTGCACGCGGGAGACAATGGAGGATGATCCTTCTCTTTACACCCGAGGAACAATGGCGAAAGGCTGTGATCTCTTTCTCAGTCTCCACAGCAACGCCGTAGGCGGCAGCGGCTGTAACGACAACGTGGATTACGTCCGCGTTTTCCATCCCGTCAGCGGGCAGGGTAAGGCGCTGGCGGAGCTTTTGGCAGAAGTAATCACCGCAGTCATCGGCACAAAGCAGCAGCCGAAAATCGGTGTGCGTTGGAATTCGACCAACAACGCCGACTATTACGGTGTCCTGCGCTATAGCGCGGGCGTGAACACCACGGGACTGCTGCTGGAGCACAGCTTTCACACCAACCCCGCAACCGCCCGCTGGCTGATGGAGGATGAAAACCTCCGCCGGCTGGCGGACGCAGAAGCCGCATGCATCGCAGAATACTATGGATGGGAGGCGCCGGAAATGCGTTATGAGCTTTTGAAAGATGTAAAGAATCCCTTCTACCGTCCCACGCTGGATAAGCTGACGGACAAGGGAATCCTGAACGGGAGGAGCGGCACGGGCGAGGAAACCGTGATCGATCTGGGAGAGGACGCGATCCGGGTGCTGGTTCTGCTGGACCGCGCCGGTCTGTTTGGGGAATAATTCCTTTTTGAATCCAAAAAACAGCGTAAAATATGCAGAGAAAAAACAGGGTCAGGCAGCCTTTGGGGGGTGTCTGACCTTGTTTTTTATCCTATGGAATGCTTGGTATCACACGAATGCGCTAGCCGTCTCACTCGGAGTCAGCGCCTCTTGCCGACAGCAAACAGAAAGTTCGATTGTTGGTAGACTTCAGACATATCATTTTTTAAAAGTAAATCTATCATAAACAGCCTGTCGGCGTTATCCACGCCGTCGTGCAGATTGCCTGAATTCTTTCTTTTTCTGCACAAAGATTTGTGTGTTTTGCACATATTTTATTGACATTTACCATATGAAGTGGTACAATTCTATTGTCTTTTCTATGCGCCGTGCGATCTGTATGAAAAACGGCTTCTCTGCTTCCAGCAATCAAAATTTTGAAAGGATGATGTGTGTATGAAAAAACGACTGATCAGTATTCTCCTGCTTTGCTGCTTGCTGCTCGCCTGCATTCCGACCTTTGCAGTGTCGGCGGCGGCTACGGGAAGCTACGATGCGTTCGATGCATTGGATTACGCTAAAGACCATTGGAATGACGGCGTCGGACTGTGTGCGGAATTTGTCTCCAAATGCGTACAGGCAGGCGGCATTAAGATTGGCACAGAATATACGACATCAGCGTGCGCAGATGCCATCTGTGAAGCAACCGGCCTCAGCACGCAGTACCTGACGCTGACCAACGGTTACGCCATGAAAGCGAAAAACGAGAGCATTCTTGCCGCCGGCGATGTTGTCCTTCAGTACTGTGTCTCGCACCAGAAATCACCGCATATTCTTATTTGCGGTGGTTACGACTCCGAAGGATACGCGACTTTCTATGCGCACAACGGCGCCATGAACAACAGTCGATGCCGCTTAAACTATAATACCTCTTATCAACATACAACAAGCTGCGATATGCGTGCAAAGGTTATCCATTTGACCGGTGTTTGTTCTGATGCAGGCTGCTATGGTCATACATACAATGATATGCCAGCCTACTGGACAAAGGAGCATAAAGCGCTCGACTTTGCGATTGCAAGAGGAATCATCAACGGCACCTACAGTACTAAGGTTTCTCCGTACGAAACCATGACGCGCGCTCAGCTGGTGACCATCATCTACCGAATGGCAGGCTCACCAAAGATCAGCTCATACTGGACAGGTCCCCGCTACCACGACGTGAGAACCAAGGATTGGTATTATTTGGCGGCCGTGTGGGCATATCATACCGGAATTATGTGCGGAACAGGAAACAACACTTTCTCACCGAATGCAACTCTGAACAACGAAACAGCTGTCACGGTGCTATACCGCTATGCGCAGAAGATGGGGCATCCGACTATCAAGCGTGCAAACATTAATGGTCTGCATGTTTCAAGTTGGGCAAAGGACGCATATTCCTGGGCTGTTGCAACCAACATAATCGATAAGTGTGACGCAACAAGTAACATGACACGCGCCAGCTTTGTGTTTGCGGTTTACCGGTATTTTGAGATGTTTAGAACTTTAAAATAAAGAAAGCGCCACGGTATACATAGACGCAAATGCAGCGGGAGAGATCACGTTTTCGTGATCTCTCCCGCTAAACTATTGATTTTTGAAGCTTTTAGGTTAGGAAAGAACCGCGATGCCCCACGGATCGAGAGAGACGGTGCCGTTTTGGTAGGTCACGCCTGTTCCGGATTCCACATTGGCGTCCAGACTGCCCAACAGCTCCGACGCTGCAATTTCAACCTCCTTGCTGTTCTTGCTGAGATTGAGCACGATGGTCACCGTTTCATCCTCATAGGTACGCTCGATGATGCACAGGTCTCCATCCTCCTGCTCCACCACTGCGGACGTGCCGCGTGCAATGGCCGGAATCGCGTTGCGGAGATTCATCGCCGCTTTCACATAGTTCAGAAGCGAATTCGCATCCGCTTGCTGGTCCGGCACATTGGGCAGGACGTATTTTGACTCCGTTGCGCCCGGTGGACAGCGGGTCAGCTCCGACAGGGTCGACCAGTACATGCCGATGCGCTTGTTGGGATCGTTTCCCTCGCCGATCATGCCGATCTCGTCGCCGTAATAGACATACAGACCGCCGCGCATCATGGCAAGCATTCCGTACGCCGCCTTCAGGCGCTTCAGATCATAGGTCCCGATGGCGTTGGCGATGCGGTCCGTATCGTGGTTGCCCAAAAACGGCGCCATCATTACCTCCGTGCCGAAGCGTTCCTCCAGCATGGCAACACTCTCTGCGAACATACTGCCGCGGTCGGTGGCATCCTCTGCAAGCACCTTGGCGATATAGCCTCCGGAGGTCGCCACAGGGAAGCAGAAGAAGCTGTCGATCCCGCTGGGATAGTAGGAAGCAATGGTGGAAATATCCGACCATGCTTCACCGACAATATAGCACTCCGGTCTGATCTTCTTTGCCTCCGTGTTCAGCCACGACAGGAACTCCACGTTCTTGGCGGTCTGACCGGTGTAGTAGCTGGTTACCGCGTCCAGCCGGAAGCCGTCGACACCCATATCCAGCCAGAAGCGCATGATCTCGACGATTTCCGCACGGACCGCCTCATGATCCAGATTCAGGTCCGGCATGGAGGAAACAAAACGGGATTCATAGTAACTGCCGCGTACCTGCGTATAGCCTGCCGCCGCGGTATCGGTCCAGTTATAATAGTCGCGATACTCCGCGTCGGCGCCGGTCATGGCATCCTGAAACCAGGGATGCTGACTGGAGGTATGGTTGACCACCAGATCAATGATGACCTTGATTCCCAGCTCATGGGCACGGGACAAAAAAGCCTGGAAATCCTCCAGCGTACCGTAAGCGGGATCGATGTTGTAATAATCCGTCACATCATACTTGTGATAAGAGGGTGAAGGCATAATGGGCATCAGCCAGATGCCGGTAAAGCCCATGTCCCGCACATAGTCCAGCTTTTCCGTGGCACCCTTGAAGTCACCGATGCGATCCCCGTCGCCGTCGGCAAAAGAATACACGAAAATTTCGTACCAGTTGCGGCAGTTGTCATCCGGAATGTTCTCCGGCAGAAGACCGTCCTCCTTCTTCTCGGCGCATCCCGCAAAAAGCAGGAGCAGACTGGACAACAAAAGCAGCAGTGCAATCAGGCGTTTCATAACATTCCCCTTTGATTGGCGCAGGGCATCGTTTCTGCCCTGCGCTGTTTTTATCCTTTGACAGAGCCGGCTGTCAAACCGTTGACAATATACTTGACCAGGCAGAAATACAGAATCACAATCGGCACGGCAATGAAGACCGCGCCGGCGGCGAATCGGGCAAAATGCGTCTCCGGCAGGTTGAACAGTCCCACCGCCACCGTCCATGTATTGCGATCCTTCAGCAGCAGCTTTGGCAGCAGCACGTCGCTCCAAGGCCACGCGAACTGGGTCAGCACGGTGTACACGATCATCGGCTTGGACAGGGGCAGTGTAATCTTGCGGAAGATTGTCAGGTTGGACGCACCGTCCAATCTCGCCGCCTCAAAAATGGTATTCGGAATCGAGTCAAAGTACCCCTTCTGCACCAGATAGCCCATGGGCGCGGTGGCGGCATAGAGGAAGATCAACGATTCAAGATGGTTAATCAGACCGATCTGCGTCATAATGATATAGATTGCGGTCATACCCATAAAGCCCGGGAACATCCCCAGCACCAGCGTTCCCTGCTTGATGAAGTTGCGGCCCTTGAAGCGGAAGCGGGACATGACATAGCCCGTCAGCAGCACCAGAATCGTCCCCAGAATGCAGGAGCACGAGGAAACATAGAGCGTGTTTTTAAACCATGTGACATAGGGATACAGCCCGTTGACATCGTCGGTAAACAGGTCCTTGAACGTTTGCAGACTGTATTCCGACGGGAAAAAGCCCCGAAAATCGTACAGACTGCCCGTTTTGGAGAAAGATGCCAGGATCAGCCACAGGCACGGGAACAAGAAGACCAGAGATATCAGAATCAGTGCGGTATAGGTGAAAATATGGTCGGCAAAGCGCCGCGGCGTCAACTTCTTTTTCATTGATATGTATCCTCCTGCTTATAGGCTGCGGAGCGCACATAGACCGTCAGCGACAGTGTCGCGGTAATGACAAAAATGATCAGGCTGATGGCCGCGCCGATGGAATAGTAGTTGTTGTCCACCGATAGCTTATACAGCCAGTTGATCAGAAGGTCTGTGTCGCTGGCGAGGAAATAGTCGGCATAATTGGAAATCACGCCGCTGCGCAGGAAGAAGAAAATGCCGAAGTTGTTGAAATTACCCACGAACTGGCTGATCAGCACGGGGGTCGTAGAAAAGACCACAAAGGGTAGCGTGATCTTGCGGAACTGCATGAATTGGGACGCACCGTCCAGCGACGCCGCCTCGTACAGGTCGGTGTTGATGTTCGACAGGATACCGGTCGTCATCAGCATGATCGACGGCACCGTGATCCACGCGTTGACGAACAGGCCGATGCCTCTTGCCCACCATTTTGCCGAAGCGTCGTTGGTCAGGAAGAAAATACGCATATGCCCGGCGTTCTCCAGCATCCAGTTAATCGGTCCGCTTTGGGAGAACATGAATTTGAAGCCCACCATGGTGATGAAGCCAGGAATGGCATACGCCAAAATGGGAAATGCCCGCCAGAATTTCGAGCCGCGGACATTGCGCTTGTTCAGGAGCAATGCCAGACCCAGTCCTAAGATAAAATTCAAAAAGGTGGAGGAAACCGCCCACAGCACGTTCCAGCCGAGGATTTTACCAAAGGTGGAGCCGATCTTGCCGAGATTCAGAATTTTTGACCAAGCGGAGAAAGACCAGTCGGCAAGCTCCGGATACACCACATCGCCGCCCAGATTCGTAAAAGCGATCAGGATCATAAAGACAATGGGCAGGATAGAGAAAATGCTCACGCCCACCAACGGCAGGACCAGCGCGCTGACATGGAACTTATCGTCCGCAGCTGTGCGCAGGGTGCGGCGGAAGTTCCTCGGATGCCGCCCTTCCGCCACCTCGCGGGCGGTAAACGCCGCATCGCGGACATTGGTGATATAAAGCGCAACCGTAAACGCAAGAATGAAGATGGAGACCAGACCCAAAATCAGCATGGTCAGGGAATTATCGCCCTTGACACCCAGCCAAAGATTTTCTTTTTGCGTGCCCAGCGTGAAGAAGCCGATCAGATCACGGAAGCCCCGCTGCACATAATACCACACAATCCCGGCAAGGGACAGTAAATATACCAGGCCCTTGACGATCTGCCCGTAGCAGAGCTGCCCCAGACCCATGACGCACATGGACAGGCGCACCTGCCACGGCGCGCCGCGTACAAACGCGACAAATCGGACAAAGGGATTTTTCTTCGTCTTTGTCATAGCCTTCTACCTTATGCGAGGGTGTGGATGGCATCCGAAATCTGCTGAACCAAATTTTCAAGACCGGCCTGAATCTGCTCCGTGGTTTCATACAGCCGGCTCTCACCGCGTTCCTCGCGATACGGATCGGTGGAAAGATCGATCAGGAAAGATTCCGCCGGGGTCCAGATCTGTCCGACCTCCGTAATGGCAGGCATCAGCGTGATGTAGCCGTTGTTCAGGCGGTCGAACAGGATGCCCACCGTGGGATCGCTGGCAGAAATGGTAGCAGCCGCGTCGGCGCGTGCCGGCGCGATACCGAGATATTGGTTGCGCAGGATTGCCTGCTCATAGCCCGTCGCAAACTCCACAAAAGCAAGAGAGGCATTGGGACACTTGGTATAGGCGGAGATGCCGTAGCCGTTCATGCCGCCCATCATGCTTGTTTCCGTGGTGAGGGTATCCATTTGGGTGATGGTATCCTCCCATTTGTCCGCCGTCAGATCGCCGCTGACCGGCAGACGCGGCACGGTAATCATCTTCAGATCCGCCGCCGCTTCCTCTTCTGTCCAGTTGCCGGTGTTGACCATGGAGCGAATGAACATGCGATACACATCCGGCGTGGTAACGGTGCACAGCATGACACCGTCCGCCAGATACTGGTAGGCCGCGGAGGCAAACGTCTTGTCCAATACCTCGGTGTTGTTCATCTGCCCCGCCCACTGCTGGATCATGGTTGCGCCCTTGACCGCGTCACCGGCCGCAAAGCCGATGTCATCCGGGTTGGTTCCGTTGTCACCGAAAACATACGCGCCATAGGTAAACAGGTAGCCGCTCATGAAATAGGTGTCCACCGTCTCGTCCAGATAGCCGTACTGCGTTTTGCCGCCGTTGTCCTTGATGTCCTGTGAAACCGCATACAGCGCGGTGTAGGTCTCAAAAAAGTCCGGGGTTCCGTTGGCGTTGATATCCCACTTCGTCTCCCAGTTGTCCGGAAGGTTGGACTCAATGTAATACAGCATGCCTGATTGCACGTTCAGCGGCACGCCGCAGTAGAATTTCTCTCCGTCCATCTCGGTGGCATAGGCATCCCATGCGCTCTGCGGGATCTGCTCGAAGCACTCCATATCCTGCACCGGCAGCGGCAGCAAATGCTGCTTGGTCGCATATTTCATCAAAATGTCGTTCGCCTGATACCAGACGTCCGGTCCGTAGCCGTACGGACCATCGGTGGCAAGGTCGGAGTACTGGTCCGCGTTCATGCGTTCCGCGGAAATACCCTTGTCCTTATACGCCTCGTTAAAGGCCTCAATGAGCTGATCCACATAGCCCAGCTCAATGGCGGTGTCGTTTTCCAGCACCTTGATCACGGCGCCGCTCTCCAGTTCTCCGTTAAAGCGCGACATAACCTGATCGTACAGTGCGGAATGATCGGTCTTACCGCCGCCCTGCTCCGTCTCACCGCCGGTGCAGCCTGCCAGCAGGGCAAGCAACATCGCAAGGGAGAGGAAAATTGCCAGTGACTTTTTCATGTTTCATTTCCTCCTCATGAATCAATTTCCGGTTTCCGTAATTTTTAATCCATACGGCGGCAGCCCGCCGCGTTCTGTTGGCGTGGTATTCACGATCAAAACTGCGCTCCGGTTTGCCGCAGCGCGGGTCAGGGTCAGAATGCCGTCATCCTCTTGAATGGAGAACATGCATCTGGAAAGAGGCAGGCAGCGCCTTAGGTGCATCAGTCTTTGAATCAGCTCGTGAGTCTCTTGATTCCAGTGGGTGCTGTCCCAGTCGAAACAGCGGCGGCAATCGGGATCATAGCCGCCCTCCAGCCCGATCTCATCGCCGTAGTAAACGCAGGGAATGCCGGGATAGAAGAACATAATCGCAGCGGCGGCCCGATAGCGGCGGTCATCTCCCCCGACGCGAGTCAGGAAGCGATCTGTGTCGTGGCTGTCCAGCAGATTCAGCATCTTTTCGCTGGCAGTGACGCTTTGCCGGTGATACAGCCGCACCAGGCGGTCCCGGAAGGTGGCCGCATCAATGGTTTGGAACGCAAACAGGTCCAGACACGCCTTGGTCAGCCCATAGTTCATCACACCGTCATATTCGTCACCGTTGAGATAACGGGTCGCCTGATGCCAGTCCTCTCCAATGATGATCGCATCGGAGCGCTCCGCCAGTACCCGTTCGCGGAAGCGGCGCAAAAAGCGGTGGGAAAGTTCATCGGAAACATCCAGTCGCCAAGCGTCCGCGCCGAATTCACGCATCCAGTAGCAGGCTACGCCCGAAAAATAGTCGATAACCTCCGGATTCTCCGTGTTCAGCTTCGGCATATACGGTACGCTGGCGAAGGTCCGATAATTGCCCCGCTTTTCATTGGGTCGGTCGCCGTCAATGAAAAACCAGTCGTAATATTTCGATGCACGTCCGTTTTTCTGCACATCCCGGAAGAAAGGATGCCGGCTGGAGCAGTGGTTAAAGACACCGTCCAGCATCACACGAATGCCGCGGGCATGCGCCTCGTCGATCAGCGCCCGCAGCGCCTCGTTGCCGCCAAAAGCGGGATCGACGTTTTCGTAGTCGGTGATATCATATTTGTGATTGCTGGGAGAACAGAAGACCGGCGTCATATACAGCAGCGTCACGCCCAACTCCGAAAGATAAGGCAGCCGCTGGCGGATGCCCGCGAGATCACCGCCATAGAAGCTCTTGGGCGTTGGTTTCTCACCCCACGCAGCATTGACGTAGCTCAGGTCTCTGGAGCTGTCCCCCACGGCGAAGCGCTCCGGAAAGATCTGATACGCCGCTGCGGTACGCACCCACTCCGGCACCCGCATACGGTCGCATTCAAACATGGAGGTGTACTGGAAATAAGTGAAAAACGCCAGCTCATGATTATAGGAGTCCGTGATTCCCTCCTCCGACAGGAAACAGCGCTTGCCGTCGTTCGTCTCCAGCTCAAATATATACGCAAACCGCGTATCGGTCAGGGGGATCGCCGCGGTATAGTAGTCAAAATCAGAATCCGTCATCGTCCTGTACATCTGTGCCGTTTGGCGTTCCTGCCACCACTCGAACTTGCTGCAGGCATAGACGGTACGCACGCAGCAAAAATCGTCCTTTGCCGTGCGCAGACGCAGATGGAACGTGCCGTCGCCCATAGGGCAGGCATCCACTGTGCCGGGAATATGCAAAATCGCACCTAAATTCATGTTGTTTGCTCCTATTTTACCATTGCTTGACAGCCGAATGAAAGTCTGCTATCATGAAGTTATGAATCAAAAACGTTATACAATCAAGGATATCGCCGAAGCCTGCAACGTCTCCACGGCCACGGTATCCTACGTCCTGAATGACGTAAAAAACCAATCCATCAGCGCGGAGACGAAAAACCGCATACTGCACTACGCGCATCTGGTGGGTTATGCCTCCTCCAGCAGTGCCAGAGCGCTGGCGACCGGGCATTCCGGTGCCGTTGGTCTCTATGTCCCCGAGCTGACCGATGGTCGGGGCAGGCTTCTGCGCGCTCTGACGGAGGAACTGGAGACCAATGGGCTGTCCGCCCTGCTGCTGACCGATCGGTGTCGCCGGCGCCGCATAACGGACGTGGAGGCAATCCTCGCTGTGGATATCCCAGAGGAGGAATTCCACTGCATCGGAGAAAACAGCTTTGTGCCGCTGCTTTATATTGACGGAAAAACGCCCAACGACCTGTTTTACTGCTTCTGCTTTGATGCGCAAACGCTGCGCAGTCGCGTCGAAGCCCAGACCGGCTGTGCAAAAGTCGTTTTCGCCGGCAAGCGTCCCCAAAGCGAGCACTACGCGGAATACCTTTCCTCTGTCTATGACCGCGTTCTGACGGCACGGGAGGCGGTATCAACCGTGTTTTCGGCGGATACTGCGGTCATCACCGACAGTGACACGCTGTGCGCCGCGCTGCGTGCGCCGCACTGTCTATTGCTCGGTTCAGAAGCGTTTCCGCTGCCCTTTCAGGCTTACGCACGCGCCGTCGTCGCCACGGCATTGCGCGCAATCTCCCGGGAAAATCCACCGGCAGAGCATGACATCCGAATCAAATAAAAGAACCGAAGTCAAGCAGGGACTGTTGCAAGGCCATTGGTCATGTCATTCCGAGGCGGCAATGCCGCCTCGGAATGACTGATTTGAGGCTTTACAGCAGTCCCTTCAATTTTTAATTACTCAACCGTAACAACACCGGTTGCCGGATCCAGCGTAATGGTGTACGCGCCCGGATCGACAAGGATGTTCTCGCCGGTTTCCGTGCCATACCAGAACTCATTGGCAACGCGTCCGCCGCAGCCATAAACGACCTTGAACGCGGTCTTTCCGTCGGTCCAGTCAGCGGTGTCCGCTGCGGTGAACTCGACATCCAGCACATACTTGCCGTCCTTTTCGGTCATGGTGTACGCTGTGTTCTCCGCGTTTGCATCCGCAGCCCAGCCCTGGTTGCCGCAGGTGCCGACCACATAGTATGCGGGAGCAGCCGCCACGATCTCGCCCTTGAGCATGGGCTTTCCGTTAACAAGCTCCAGCTCGATGAAGAACATATAGTGACCTTCGTCCAGCGTGATGTTGACCTTGTTGTCCTCGGAGCTGTACCAGTCGCCAGTAGCAGCGTTCTTCACGCCGAACTCGCCGCCGCCTTCGGGAACGTCAGCCTCGCAGTACCAAATCAGGTCTTCGCCGTTGCGGGTCATGTCCTGACCTTCCCAGTTGTTGAAGGAAGCCCACAGCTTCATATCGTACTGATATTCGGCAGCCTCTTCAGCCTCGCCGATTTTCTCATAAGCCAGCTTGCACAGCGGCAGAGATTCCGCGTCGGTGGTGAGGGTCAGACGGTACTTGCCGTCCTCGGAAACCTTGATGTTTGCGCCGGAGTCGAACGCATTCTCGCCGCTGGACATGACGGCGTTCTCTCCCTGGTTTGCCAGGTTGGAAGCGTCGATGGTATCGGCCCACTCGTAGTTCTCGCTGATGACAGCGATCTTGAACTCGTCGCCAGCGAAGAGGTTGACCTCGATCTCATAGGTGTTGAAAGAACCTTCAACGGGCTGCAGCAGGAAGTCATCCTGCGGCCATGCATGACCCCAGTTGTTTTCAGGATAGAAACGCAAGGAGCCTGCCAGCATCCAGGGGCGGGTATCCTCCACAGAGGACTGCCATGCCACGAAAATGGAGGTATCCTCGGTGATGGGAGCGGTGGTATCAAAGGGGATGAGCAGCGCCGGGGTCGCGTAGTAGCCCTGAACCAGGTAGCCGTCACGGGTCAGCTCGGGCAGCTCAACAGCCTTACCGTCTTCCGCTTCGACCTCAGAAATGACCGTAACACCGTCAGCGTCGAAGAAGGTAACCTTCCACGTCTTGACTTCCTCTTTTTGGCAGCCGACTGCCAAGACAAGTGACGCAATGAGCAGAAGTGCAAGGGTAACGCGCAGTAAATTCTTTTTCATTATGTTTCCTCCTTATGATTTTCCTGTTTGGATACACAAAGCGGCTGGCGGCTTGCCGCCGCTTAACCGCTTAAGTACATTTAAATTATAGCGCAGTCCACGGGAAAAGTCAATATGAGTCACTTGAATTTCAGCACTATGCACAATTCAAAGTGGAAAACCTGTACAGACAGCACAAAACGGATTTTTTACGCGCTCGGGATGCAAAATATAAATAGCGCTTGACAAATATGGATTACTATGTTATTGTATTAGTGAGTTAATACAATAACACATGGAGGTGAGGACTTTTGGGCTGGGCACTGAGGAATGACCGTCAGATCTGGCTGCAGCTGGTGGAGCTACTGACGCAGCGCATCGTCTCCGGGCAGTATCCTGCAGGCATACGGATTCCCTCCGTGCGGGATCTCGCAGCGGAGGCGGGCGTGAATCCGAACACCATGCAGCGTGCGCTCGCCGCACTGGAAGAAAGCGGTCTTCTCACCGCGGCACGCAACACCGGGCGCTTTGTCACGCGTGACGAAGCTTTGCTGGAAACGACCCGCCGGCGGCTGGCGGAGGATGAGCTGGCGGCTTTCTTTGAGAAAATGCGACTGCTGGGCTACGGTCGGCAGGAGGCGGAACAATTTCTACTACATGATTCTGAGGGGGAACGTCAATGAATGAACTTGTCACATGCGGCAACCTGACGAAGCGCTTCGGCACGCTGAATGCGCTGGATCATACGGAGCTGCACATTCTGCCGGGACGCATCATCGGCCTGCTCGGACCGAACGGCTCCGGCAAAACCACGCTGATCAAAGTCCTCACCGGGCTTCTGCGCCCGACGGAGGGAACAGTCACCATCGACGGCTGTCCCGTCGGTACGCAAACCAAAGCCATCGTCAGCTATCTGCCCGATAAAATGTACTATGCAGGCTGGATGAGGGCCGCCGATCTGATCAATTTATTTGCCGATTTTTATGCGGATTTCCGCAAGGAGCGTGCCGAGGCGATGTGCCGCGCACTGGGCATCGCGCCGGAGATGAAAATCAAAACCATGTCCAAGGGCACACAGGAAAAATTACAGCTCATCCTGGTCATGAGCCGTCAGGCAAAGCTCTATCTGCTCGATGAGCCGATTGCCGGCGTAGATCCCGCGGCGCGGGAATTCATCCTGCACACCATCCTGACCAACTATTCTCCGGAGAGCACAGTGGTAATCTCCACCCATCTGATCACCGACATTGAGCCAGTGCTGGACGAGGCAATTTTCCTGAAAAATGGACGTGTCGTCCGTCATGACACCGTGGATCATATCCGCGAAACTGAGGGCAAATCCGTGGACGAGGTCTTCCGCGATATCTTCCGCACATTCCCGATCGGAGGTGAATGGCCGTGCTGAGAAAGCTGCTGAAATATGACCTGCGCGCCAATATCAAAATCTTTCTGTTCATCTGGCCTGCCATCATCGCCTTTGCCTTTTTGGAGCGGCTGGTAATCGGAGCCGAACTGAATGACTTTCTGTCGACAATGCTGATTGCTTTGACCAGCACCCTGTTTGTCCTTGCGGTCGTTGCGGCGTGCGTTTTCGCTTTCATTATCTGCGTGATCCGTTTTTATTCCGGTCTGCTGCGCCGGGAGGGCTATTTGATGTTCACCTTGCCGGTTAAGCCCTGGCAGCTCTTGGTTTCCAAATTCCTGACCGCGCTGCTGACCATTACCGTCACGCTCCTGCTGAGCGTTGCCGCTGTATTGATCCTGTTTTCCGGCATTGACGGCTTCTGGCGCGGCATGCAGGAAGTCCTTGCCCAGATCGGAGCGTTCCTGGGTGTAATGCCGTGTATTTTGATGGGGTTGCTGGTTTTGAGCAGCATTTCCGTCAACATCCTGCGGATCTATTTTGTCTGCTGCCTTGGACACCTGTGCCGGAGAGCGCGGATCTTCTTCTCAATTCTGTTCTACTATATGATTAACGTGCTCTCGCAATTCATTTCGATTGCCGCAATGATCATCTTGAGCATCGGCATCGACAATAACTGGTTCGATTTAAACGCTGTGGAGGCTCTGGGGGAAAAGGTCAGTCCCGGCGAAGCCGTAAGTCTTTTGCTCGGCATCCTGCTGCTGCTGAATCTGGCGGTCGGTGCAGTCTATTATCTGGTCTCCGAGCGCATCCTGCGGAAACGTCTGAATCTGGAGTGAGTGGCAAAACGCCAAGACTGTCAGATTGGGCTCCTGCAGAGGCATGAAATTGTCACGGGGCGCAGCTTAAGCTGCGCCCCGGCGTCTTAATATGAACCTTATTGATACTTAATCACGGACGCAAAGCAGATATTTTTATCCGAAAACTATCGCCGAAAGGGCTTTGGACCGTCCGAAGTATGTCCTGTTTCAACGATTTCTGTATCCCCGTAAATATGTCTTTCAGGGGTTCTGGTTCGTGGGGATCTGAACCGTGTTTGTATAGACATATCTGGTGTCGCCGTTTGTGCCATCGCCACCGTAGACCGCCACATAGGCACGGTAGTACTGCCAGCTCACATCGGTGTGCGTCACATGCGAAATATGCTGGATCTGATTATGCACAAGCATATTTGTATAGTCCGTATATGAAAACACCTTTGTCGGCGTCCAGCGCAGCCCGTCCGCGGAGCGCTGCAGGACAATGGTCTTGGTTCCGATCTCCGGCAGCACATATCTCCCCGTAACGTCAAACCAGATTTCCAAGGCTGTTCCGCTTCTTTCGAGGCTTACTTCGTATCTCGTTAGATAGGTGCTGCTATACGGAGAGGCTTCGTTTTCAGCATATGCAAACATTGAGAGCAACGCCGCAAGCAAAAGGATCATGCCGATTACTCTGATTCCGCGTTTCATGTTATTTCCTCCGTTCATTTGTAAATTGAATCAATGATTTTATATAACTCGTCTTTTTCCATCACACAGTCTATGCATGCT